>JBEGOO010000066.1:0-8923 GCA_041182045.1 Verrucomicrobiota bacterium | reverse complement strand
CGTGCATCCGCGTCGACGACAACGACATCGTCTTCAAGACCCGCCGCGAGAAGTACCAGTTCGCGATCAAGGAGATCGCCGACGCCCACCGCCGCGGCCAGCCCGTGCTCGTCGGCACCGCGTCCGTCGAGGCGTCCGAGACCCTCAGCCGCATGCTGGCGATGGCCAAGGTGCCCCACAAGGTCCTCAACGCCAAGCACCACGAGCAGGAGGCCGAGATCGTCACCCTCGCCGGCCAGCGCGGCGCCGTCACCATCGCCACCAACATGGCCGGCCGCGGCACGGACATCCGCCTCGGCGAAGGCGTGCGCGAGCTCGGCGGCCTCTACGTGCTCGGCACCGAGCGCCACGAGTCCCGCCGCGTCGACCGCCAGCTGCGCGGCCGCTGCTCGCGCCAGGGCGACCCCGGCCGCTCCCGCTTCCTCATCGCGCTCGAGGACGACCTGATGCGCCTGTTCTCGAACGCCGGCATCATCTCGTCCCTGCTCGAGAAATCCTTCAAGGAAGGCGAGCCGCTGGAGCACCCGCTGCTCAACCGTTCGATCGGCACCGCCCAGAAGCGCGTCGAGGGCCAGAACTACTCGATGCGCAAGCGCCTGCTGCAGTACGACGACGTGCTCAACCGCCAGCGCCAGATCATCTACGCCCTGCGCAACCGCACCCTCGCCGCGAAGGATTCGCGCGAGGCCGTGCGCGACGTCCTCGCCGAGGAGATCGAGGAACGCCTCGCCCAGACCTACCCGGAAGGCGCCGCCACCCCGACCGCCCAGGGGCTCAACGCCTTCACCAGCTGGTACGCCGGCTGCTTCCACCTGCGCCTCGAGGCCGCCGACCTCCAGAGCCGCACGCTGCCGCAGGCCGCGGAGTTCGCGCTGCGCAAGGTCATGGAGCTGCACGCCAGCCGCGAGGCCCACGAGCCCGCCGAGGTCATCGAGTACCTCGAGCGCCACGTGCTCCTGCAGGCGATCGACCGCAACTGGCAGAACCACCTGACCGACATGGACGAGCTCCGCCGCGCGGTGAACCTGCGCAGCTACGCCCAGAAGGACCCGCTCAACGAGTACAAGACCGAGGCGTTCCGCGCCTTCTCCGACCTCATGGGGCAGCTGCGCGAGGACGTGTGCCGCAAGTTGTTCCGCCTCGCCTCGTCGATGGAGGCGCTCGAGGCCCTGATGCGCCGCGCGCAAGGGCTCGCCGTCGCCACCGGTCCCGCCGAACCGGGCGCCGCCGAGCCGGTCAGCCAGACCGCCGCCGCCCCGGCCGCCGCGCCGGCGAAGCCGACGCCTTTCCGCCGCGAGCTCCCCAAGATCGGGCGCAACGCCATCGTGCGCATCACGAAGGGTCCGGAATCCCAGGAGCTGAAGTGGAAGAAGGCGGAACCGCTGGTGCGCGACGAAGGCTGGGAAGTCGCCCAGGTGATCTCGGAATGACCGGGACGGACGCGAGCCCGGCGCCGGCCGACGGTCGCGCCACCTGGCTCGGCCTCGGGCTCACCGCCCTCCTGCTGCTGTTCTCGTTCCCGCCCCTCGGCCACCCGTTCGTCGCGTTCTTCGCGCTGATCCCCGCCGCCCTCGCCGCGGCGTCCGCGCCCGGCTTCCGGCTCTGGCGCCGCGCGGCCTTCCTCACCAGCTGGGCCCTCTGGGTCGTCCTGCTGGTCTGGTTGCGCCACGTCTACCCGCCCCTCGGCTGGCTCGGGCTCGTCGGCCTCACCGCCTACTGCGCGCTCTACCCTTGGCTCTGGCTCCTGCTCCTTCGCTGGCTCCTGCCGGCGAGCGCGCCGGCCAGCCTGCCCGCCCGGCTCCTGGCGGTGCTGGGGCTCGCGGGCGCGTGGGGCCTGCTCGAATGGGCCCGCGGCACCTTCCTCACGGGTTTCGGCTGGCTCCCCTTCGCCGCCAGCCAGCAAGGCAACCCGGTGATGCTGACGCTCTGCGCCTGGGTCGGTCCGACCGGGCTCTCGATGGGGCTGGTGCTGATCAACCTCGGGCTGGCCAGCTGGATCATCCGGCTGCGCCGCTTCCGCCAGGCCGACGCCGCGCTGACGCCGATGGGGCCGATGGAATGGACGCGGCGCCTGACGCCGGAGCTCTACCTGGGGCTCGCGGTGATCGCGGCGGCCTTCGCCCTCACCTTGACGGACGCGGCCCGGCCGGGACCGCGGCAGGCGGTGCGCGTCGCCGCGATGCGCACGCATTTCGACCCGACCGAGAAATGGCGGGCCGACAAGTTCAGCCGGCACGCGGGGGCGCTGGTCGCCGCCGGCGTCCGCGTCGCGCCGGACAAACCCGATCTCGTGGTCTGGCCGGAGGCGGCGTTGCCGTCCCTGCTCGACGACCCGCGCTACGCGGAGTTCCTCCGCGCGACGACGGGCGGGACGCCGCTGGTGCTCGGCGCGGTCGAACGACGCGGCGACGGCTACGCCAACAGCGTCGCGGTGGTGACCGCCGACGGCGCGCAGCGGCCGACCTACGCGAAGCGGCACCTGGTGCCGTTCGGGGAGTATGTGCCGGGCGCCGACTGGCTGCCGCTGCGCAAGGTCGTGCCGATCGCCGAGGATTGCGTCCCCGGGCAGTCCGCGACGCTCCTGCCGGTGACCACCCGCGGCGGCTTCACCTTCCTGCTCGGACCGCTGGTGTGCTACGAGGATGTCTTCCCCGCCCTCGCCCGCGAGCACGCGCTGGCCGGGGCCGACGCGCTGGTGGTGGTGACCAACGACGGTTGGTACGGACACGAGGCCGCCGACGCCCAGCACACCGCCCACTCCGTCCTGCTGGCGGCCGCCACAGGCCTGCCGGTGATCCGTTCGGGCAACGAAGGCTGGAGCGGCGTCATCACCCCGCGCGGCTTCCTGCTGCCTTCCGGCGGCGCGGCCGACCCGGGCGCCGAGGGCGGCGTCCAGGTCGCGGAGATCCGCACGCACCGCGGCCTCCCGACCTTCTGGGTCCGCCACGGCGACTGGGCGGTCGGGCTGGGCGGACTCGCCTTGGCGCTGGCCTACGTGTGGCGCCGCCGCCGGGCCGTCGCGCGATAAAACGGCAGAGACCGCTCGACCTCCCCGGGTTTCAGGCCAAGGTAATACGCACCCAGCCCGGACAAACCGCCGTCCCGGCGACGCTCCCCG
Organism: Verrucomicrobiota bacterium; assembly: GCA_041182045.1. Classification (GTDB taxonomy): domain Bacteria; phylum Verrucomicrobiota; class Verrucomicrobiia; order Opitutales; family UBA953; genus UBA953. Next base: position 5,805 of record JBEGOO010000066.1, on the reverse strand, counting down.
TCATGACCCTGAGATCCCTGCTCGCCTGCCTCTGCGCCTGCCTCGTCGCCGCGTTGTCCGCGCAGGAGGTCAAGAAGCCCAAGACCGAGTTCCCGCCCGACGGCATCGCTACCTTCAAGCTGCGGATCAAGTCGATCCCCACGATCCAGGTGAAGATCAACGGCGCCACGCTGACCCTCGGGGTGGACACCGGCTGCCAGGGCACCGGCGTGCTCACGCCGCGCGGCGCGGCCAAGTGCGACGTCAGCGAGGCCTTCACGGTGCCGTCGATGGGCAACTCCGGTCGGAGCGAGAACACCTACGGCTACGTCGAGAAGATGGAGGCCGGCGGGGCCGTCTGGCGGGACTTCCACATCAGCATCATGCCGCTCAACGGCATGGAACTGGACGGCCTCATCGGCGCGGACCTGCTTTTCGAGAAGCCGTTCTACATGGATCTCACGAACAAGGTGATGACCCTTGGCAAGACCCCGGACACGTCCGCGGCCCACGAGATCCCCTGCTACAGCCGCGGCGGCCACTGCGGTGTGAACATCCAGGTGGAAGGCCAGAAGATCCCGATGATCGTGGACTCCGGCGCCTCGAAATCCTACCTCTGCTCGCTCAAATTCACGGGCAAGACCACCTTCAAGGGCTACATCCCCGTCGCGACGGTCCGCGGGGTCACGCTGACCCGCGTCGAGACCTGCCAGATCAAGTCCCTCCTCATCGGCGGCGTCCCGCTCACCGGCGTGGAATTCAACCGCGACCAGGAGCATAACCTGCTGGGCGACGATTTCCTGCGCGCGCACCCGATCGCGGTGGACATGGCCTCCCGCCGCCTCTGGCTGTTCGAATCGCAGAACACCGGCAAGGGCCGCGCGGCGCCCGAGACGGTCGCGGCGCCGACGGAGCTCCCGGCGACGCCGAAAGCGGTGCCGGCGAACGTCCCCGCCAAGTAAGACCGGCCGGCCTCAGCGCCGGCGACGGGAACCGCCCGCGGAACCCTTCCCCGCGGAGCCGCCTTCCTCGTCGCGTTCGCCGTCGGACGCCTCCTCGGCCGGCGCGTCCTCCTCGTCGCCCCAGCGCTCGGAGGCCAGGCTCTTCTCCATGTCCTTGTCGACGTCCTCGACCTCGGGGAGATCGGGTAGGTCGTCGGCGGCGCTGGACGCGCGGGAAGGCTTGTCGTCGTCGTCGTCCTCGCCCGGGACCTCGTGGCCCAGCGGGACGAACTCGAGGATGTCGGTGATCTCCTCGAGCGGGTGGATGTCGCGACCCTCGATCATGGCCTGGTTGCGCAGCTCGGAAAGCTGTTCATCGAGGTCCTCGACGGTGAGCTTCTGCTCCAGCTTGATGGTGTCGTTGATGAGCTTCACGCGCAGGCGCATGATGTGCTCGAGGAAGTCGGCGTAGGCGCCCTTGTCGCCGTCCTTGATGTTGGGCAGGGCGAAGAGCGGCTCCTCGGAGTCGAGGATGTGCTCGGCGACGCGGGCGAGGCGGACGGTCTCGTCCTTGTCGATCTCCTGGACCTGGAACGGGACGAAGGCCGCCTCGAGGATCTCGTTGGAGAGGCCGTACTCGCGCAGCGGATCCAGCATGTCGAGGATCCAGGGGAACTGGAACGGGTCGAGGATGCCCAAGCCGTCCGGCTCGTAGTGCTTGGGGTCGGAATTCTCCTTCACCCACCAGTTGCCCTCCTTTTCCTTGAAACGGATGGTGCACCAGAGGAGCTTGGAAGTCGTCACGGCCATGGCAGAGGGGTTTGCCCAAGTCCCGCAGGGAGTCAAGAGGGGTCCACGGTCCGAGGGTTCTCCGCTTTCCTTCCGCCCGTTCATCCCTTAACTCCCCGGCATGTCTTTCCTCTACGAAAAAGTGGTCGCCCGGGGGCTTTATGCGATGGACCCCGAGAAAGCGCACCAGTTCGGCCTGCGCGGCATGGGCATGCTGGGCGCCCTCGCCCCGCTCCGCGCCCTCCTGGAACGCCGGCTGACCCCGCACGGCGGGAAGCCCATCGAAGCCTTCGGCCTGAAGTTCCCCAACCACGTCGGCCTGGCCGCCGGGTTCGACAAGGACGGCCTGGGCTGGCGCGGCGCGGCGGCGCTCGGCTTCGGGCACGTCGAGATCGGCACCGTCACCCCCAAGGCCCAGCCGGGCAACGAACGCCCGCGCGTCTTCCGCTACCCCGCCCTGAAGGCCGTCGTGAACGCCTACGGCTTCCCCAACGCCGGCGTCGAGGCGTTGCGCGCGCGGCTCGCGGGCCAGCCCGGTCGCGGTCGCCGCGCCTGCCCGCTCGGCATCAACCTCGGCAAGAACAAGGACACGCCCAACGAGCGCGCCCACGAGGACTACCTGCTCGGCTTCCAGCGCCTCGCGCCCCTCGCCGACTACGTCGTCGTCAACATCAGCAGCCCGAACACCACCGGCCTGCGCGCCCTGCAGGATCGCGGCCCCCTCGTGACGCTCCTCGCGACGCTCGCCCGCGAGAACCGCGGCGTCGCCGGCGGCCCCGTGCCGTTGCTCCTCAAGGTCGCCCCCGACCTGAACCCCCACCAGCTGGCCGACATCGTGAGCGTCGTCGGCGAATGTGGCTTCGCGGGCATCATCGCCACCAACACGACCATCACGCGCCCCCCGGGCACCGAGGCCTGCGTCACCAAGGGCGGCCTGAGCGGCGCCCCCTTGCTCGAACGCTCGCTCCGCGTCGTCCGCTTCCTCGTCAAGGAATCCGGCGGCCGCATCCCCGTCGTCGGCTGCGGCGGCATCACCTGCGCGGCCGACGCCGGTCGCTTCATGGACGAAGGCGCCTGCCTGGTGCAGGTCTACTCCGGCCTGGTGTTCCGCGGGCCCGCCCTCGCCCGCGAGATCGCCGAAGGCCTCGCCTGGCGCCAGCGCGACTGGGTCTGAGCCGATGACCGGCCCGTTGCTCCTGCTGGCCGCCGCCCTGGCCGCCGCGACGCCCACCGCCCGCAAGGGCGACCCGTTCGCGGCCGATACCTGGCGGGCGACGCCGGCGGCGTTCGAGGGCAAGCCCGTGAAGACCGCCGTGCTCGGGGTGGAGGAGCCCGGACTCGTCGCGAGCGACGCCCCGGCCGCGGCGGTGCGCATCCTCTCGGGCAACGAGAAGGACGAGGCCGGCGGCGCGATCGTCGTGCTCCTGCCGCCGGAGAAATTCCCGGGGTTCGTCGCGAACGTCTCCGCGCGCCAGCTCGGGTCGAACCGCGGCGGCTTCGGCGCCCTCTCCAAGGCCAAGGTCGTCGCGGGCACCTACGTCACCGTGAAGGGCGAAGGCGCGTTGCTGGTCGAACTCGACCCCAAGGTCGCGAAAGACCTCGGCAAACCGTCCGAACTCCTGGCCGCGCAGCTGAAGACGGCCGACCCGGGCCGGCCGGGCTGGACCCGCAAGGAATTCAACCTCGCCAAACTCGGCGCCCTCGGGGCGGCCGAGACGACGCGCGAGTGGGAGCGTCTGCAGGCGTTGGCGCTGGCGAAGGCCGGCAAGGACAAGTCCCAGCGGCGCAAGCCGGCGGAGCTCATCGCCGGGGCCAAGGCCAACGAAGGCTTCAAGATCGAGGACGAGGCCGCGAAGGTCGAGTGGACGCTGGTCTGGCGCTGAGTCCGCTCACTTCGCCGCCGGCGCGGACGCGGGCTTGGCGACGACCGGGATGTGCACCTCGGAATGCTTGAAGATCCCGGGCACGAAGGGGCTGTTCCAGTAGACGGCGTACGCTTCGCCCTGCGGGACGAGATCGGGACGGGTCGCCAGCCAAGCCTTCAGCTTGGCCAGAGCCTCGTCGAAATTTTCGCGCGAGTAGGAGCCGCGCACGCCGATCGACGCGACCAGTCGGGCCGGGGTCGCGGCGAGCTTCACCTGCGGCGTCGGCTGCAGGTCGGTCCGCTGGGCCGACCCCGCGTCCATGTAGAAGACCATCACGCCGGGCTGGAGGCGCGCCTCGACCGGCGCCGTCATGGGGATCCGGTTCCCGTCGATGTAGCGGAAGAGCTTCATGAAGAGCCCGTTGTCCGCCTCGAAGTAGCCCTTCGGCGACTCGGCCAGCATCAGGCGGGCCGCCGGCAACGTCTTGGTCTCGATCGCGCCCATCGGGGTGCGCGGGTAGGCCTCCTCGGTGCCGCGGAGGAAGGAAGGGAGGAAGGTGGCCATGGCGAGGAGGAGATGGGGCAATCTCATGGCCTCCCACCCTAGGGCGGACGGCGGGGAAAGCAAACCCGCGGGAAGCATCGCCCACCCTTGCCAGCGGGGGCGAAAGGGCTTTCCTTGGGCCGACATGAGCCTGCCCGCCGAGAAACCGTCGTTCCTGTCCCGCCTGGGCCACAACTTCCTCACGGGCCTCTTCCTGATGCTCCCGCTCGGGCTCACGCTCTACGTCATCTCCATCCTGCTCGACCTCCTGGGCAAGCCCGCCAAGCAGGTCGCCCTGTTCGTCTTCAACTGGGTCTTCGAGAACACCAAGCAACCGCTGCCGAACTTCAACGAGGGGGTCATGGGGCTCGGCCTGACCATCGCCTCCGCCCTGGTGATGCTGGTCCTGCTGACCGTCGTGGGCTACCTGTCGAAGCGGCTCTTCGGCAAGATCATGCACCACGTCTTCGCCAAGATGCTGGAGAAGACCCCGGGCCTCGGCTCGCTCTACAACTCGATCCGCCAGATGGTGGACGCGCTGAGCGGACGCAACAAGGACACCTTCCGCCGCGTCGTGCTCGTCCCCTACCCCCGGCCGGACTGCTGGAGCATCGCGTTCGTCACCCACGAGCAACCGGCCGCCTTCTCGGAGGCGCTCGGCCGGAACGTCGTCAACGTCTTCGTGCCCACCGCCCCGGCGCCGACCAACGGCTTCATCCTCCAGGTGCCCGCCGAGGATATCCGCGAGACGAGGCTGAAGGTCTCCGAGGCTCTCGGCCTGCTCATGAGCTTCGGCGCGGTGCTCCCGCGGAACGAGGACCGGGGCTGAGCCCGATGTCCGCGGAGCCCCTACGTTGCCTGGTGCTCGGCCGCGACCCCTCCGGGGAATCGCACTCCCTCCTCACGCTCCTGGAGCCGGCGGAAGGGCTCGTCCGCTGCCTCATCCGCGCCCGACCCGGCAAGGGCGCGACGGCGCCGGACCTCTTCGACGACGGCGAACTGACGCTTGAACGCGCCAAGGACGGCGGCACGCGTTTCGCCCGCGACTACCGGCTGCTGCACCGCCGCCAAGGCATCGCGCGCGACCATCGCACGCTGGAGCGGGCCTGCCGGTTCGCGGCGATGCTCCGCAAGAACCCTCCGCCCCCCGAGTCCGCCGCGGTCTGCGCCCGCATCGCGGCCGAGACGTTCGACGCGATGGCGGCCCGTCCGCGCGCCGACTGCGCCTATTTCAAGGGGCTCTGGCTCATGCTCAAGGACGGCGGCTGGCCGGTGCAGGAAGACTGGCTGCCGGGGCTCGGCGCCCGCCGCGTGGCGGCCGGCGCGGTGCTCACGCAACCGCTCGACGCCCAGACGACCGAGGAGGACGTCGTGCAACGGCTCGCGACCGACCTCGAGCGCTGGGCCGCGGGCGAGGCCCACTTCGTCCTGCCCTGATGCGTTTCGACATCAAGTCGCGGCGCATCGAGCTGAGCGCGCAGGAGTTCGCCACGTTCCGCCCCGGCCCCGGCGCGGGCGCGGGCGGCGCCCCTTGGCGCGCCGAGGCCGGGCGGCAATGGCATGAGACGCTGCGCCGGCAAGCCGAGGCCGAGCAGGCGGGCTGGACGTTCGAGCGCGCGGCGAACTGCGAGGTGCGGGCGCTGGGCTGGACGCTGGTCGTGACGGGCCGCGCCGACCAATGGCGCGAG
>JBEGOO010000065.1:0-7195 GCA_041182045.1 Verrucomicrobiota bacterium | reverse complement strand
TTCACCAAGTCGGCTCCCGCCTCGATGCAGGCCTGCGCGACCTCGGCCTTGTAGGTGTCGACCGAGAGGGGAGCGTGGGGCAGGCGACGGCGGATCGCCGCGATGGCGGGGAGCAACCGGGCAAGTTCCTCCTCGGTGGACACGGGTGTCGCTCCTGGGCGGGTCGACTCGGCCCCGAGGTCAAGGACGTCGGCGCCCTCGGCCATGAGCTGTTCGGCCCTTTCGGCCGCGGCGCCCGGCGAGGCGGCCACCCCTCCGTCGGAGAAAGAGTCGGGGGTGACGTTGAGGATGCCCATGAGCAACGGGCGGGCATGCCAGTCCGGCAGGGGGCGGGAGTGCGGGCTTTGCCAAGACATAGCCGTTGGGTTAGCCCGCGTTCCCCGGGGCGCAACCCCAAGCGAAAAAGGGTAGAAGCCCTAGGGGTGGGGCCTATTAAGGATCATGATGACCTTTTTTATACTTAAACCATTGATAATGAACAACTTGATTTTTACAGAACCCTCCGGTTCGCTAAAAAAGGTAGGTTTCCCTTGTCTCGCTAGGCAGGGGCTTGCAAATGACATCCTTTTTACGAAGTTTCCCACGTCCGAAAATCTCTTCCACATGTTTTCACGCATCTTCAGCCGGGTCGGTCTGCTCGCCGTTCCGTTCCTCGCCCTGGTTCTCGCGGGCTGCTCGAAGGCCGACCTCCAGGTCCGCCAGTCGACCTTGGATCCGAAAGGTCCGGTCGCCCAGATGCAGTATGAGGTTTTCATGGACACGGTCTGGCTCGTCCTGGTCCTCTTCGTCCTGGTCGGCGGTCTCCTCGTCTACGCCGTGATCCGCTACCGCTCGCGCCCCGGCGACAGCACCGTGCCGGTGATCGAGGAAGGCCACGGCAACCCGCTCGTCGAGATCGGGCTGATCACCGCCTCCATCGGCGCCCTCGTCTTCATCGCCGTGCCCACCCTGAGCGCGATCTGGTACACCGATGACATCCCCGCCGAGTCCGTGCCGAAGTCCAAGCTGTCCGCTTGGTATGGCGCCCCGGGGCTCGACAAGGCCGTCGCCGACCAGGTCCTCGAGATCGACGTCGTCGGCAAGCAGTGGTGGTTCCGTTTCGAATACCCGCAGTTCGGCCTGACCAACGAGGCCAAGCACTCCGTCCCGAACGAGATGGTGATCCCGAAGGGCGTCGCCGTGCGCATCAACCTGCGCTCCGAGGACGTCATCCACTCGTTCTGGATCCCCAAGATCGCCGGCAAGGTCGACCTCATGCCCGGCCGCAAGAACCGCCTCTGGATCCAGGCCGACCAGGTCGGCCATTACTACGGCCAGTGCGCCGAGTTCTGCGGTGATTCCCACGCCTACATGCTCTTCCGCTGCGAGGTCGTCGAGCCCGCCGAGTTCGCCAAGTGGGTCGCCGCCCAGAAGGCCGACGCCGCGCCCGTCGCCCCCGGCTCCAAGGCCGAGCAGGGCAAGAACCTCTTCGCCGCCAAGAGCTGCGTGATGTGCCACAACGTCGGCGGCCACTTCGGCGCCGGCGCGTTCGCCCCCGACCTCACGCACATCGCCTCCCGCAAGTCGCTCGCCGGCGCCTGGCTGGACAACCGCGACCCCAAGGCCCAGCTCGCCCAGGAGAAGAGCAGCCCGCTCGGCACCGAGGCCTCCGCGCCCGTGGACCGCGCGACGCTCAAGGCCAACCTCATCAAGTGGATCGGCTCCTCCGGCGTCTCCACCGGCGCCGATGGCAAGCCGACCAAGGACGTGAAGCCCGGCAACCGCATGCATTACTACAAGATGTTCAACGTCGCCGGTCTCCGCGAGACCCACCAGACGATGACCGCCGACGAGCTCGACGCGCTCGCCGAGTACCTGCTCACCCTGAAGTAAGCGCCCACCTTCCCACCGCCTTCCTCCGATGTCCCACGACACCCACCACGCCCCCGTCGCCTCCAAGCTGGACCTCGCGCCCGAGCGCAGCGACCTCGGTCTCTACCGCCCGGACCGCACGACCGGCCTGCTCGACTGGCTCACCACCGTCGACCACAAGAAGATCGGCATCCTCTACGGCGCCTTCGCGATGTTCTACTTCCTCGTCGGCGGCGTCGAGGCCCTCGCGATCCGCACCCAGCTCGCCCGGCCCGACCAGGCCGTCGTCACGGCGCGCATGTACAACCAGCTGTTCACGATGCACGGCACCACGATGATCTTCCTCGGGGTCATGCCGCTGTCCGCCGCGTTCTTCAACTTCCTCGTGCCGCTGCAGATCGGCGCCCGCGACGTCGCCTTCCCCCGCCTCAACGCGTTCTCGCTCTGGGCCTTCGTCTTCGGCGCCTTCGTGCTGAACGCCAGCTGGCTCTTCGAGTTCGGCCACCTCGCCGGCTGGTTCGACGGCTTCGCTTGGCACCAGGCCCTGACCTACACCGACTTCGCCCCGGCCAACGGCTGGTTCAGCTACGCCCCGCTCTCGGGCACCTTCGGCCAGGCCAACGCCGCCCTCCAGTCGCCGCGCTTCACCGGCGTCGGCACCGACTTCTGGATCATCGGCATCCAGATCCTCGGCGTCGCCTCCCTCGCGGCCTCCTTCAACTTCATCTGCACCATCCTGAACATGCGCGCCAAGGGCATGACCATGATGCGCCTGCCGGTGTTCACCTGGATGACGCTCGTCACCTCGTTCCTCATCATCCTCGCCTTCCCGGCCATCACCGTCGCGCTCATCGAGCTGATGTTCGACCGCCAGTTCGGCGCCAACTTCTTCAACCCGTCCGCGGGCGGTCAGCCGGTGCTCTGGCAGCACCTCTTCTGGATCTTCGGCCACCCCGAGGTCTACATCCTCGTCCTCCCGGCGATGGGCATCGTCTCCGAGATCCTACCGACCTTCTCCGGCAAGGCCCTCTTCGGCTACCCGATCATCGTCTTCTCCGGCGCCGTCATCGGCTTCCTCGGCTTCGCCGTCTGGAGCCACCACATGTTCACCACCGGCCTCGGCCCCGTCCCGACCGCCGCGTTCTCGCTGCTCACCATGGCCATCGCCGTCCCGACCGGCGTGAAGATCTTCAACTGGCTCGGCACCATCTGGGGCGGCCGCGTCCGCTTCACCCCGCCCATGGTCCTCGCCCTCGGCTTCATCTGGATGTTCATGTGCGGTGGTTTCTCCGGCGTCATGCACTCCTCGGCCCCCGCCGATTCCCAGCAGCAGGACAGCTACTTCGTCATCGCGCACTTCCACTACGTGCTGCTCGGCGGCGTGCTCCTCGGCCTGATGGCCGGCCTCTACTTCTGGTTCCCGAAGATCTTCGGCCGCATGCCCAACGCCACCATCGCCTACATCGGCTCCGGTCTCGTCATCCTCGGCTTCAACCTCGCCTTCGGCCCGATGCACTACCTCGGCCTCGCCGGCATGCCCCGCCGCACGCACACCTACCACGCCGGCAACGGCTGGGAGCAGTGGAACCTGGTCGCCACCATCGGCGCCTATATCCTCGGCATCGGCGTCTGCATCGTCTTCGGCAACCTCGTCTGGACCGCCCTCAAGGGCAAGAAGTGCTCCAACGACCCGTGGGATGGTCGCACCCTCGAGTGGTCCCTCCCGTCCCCGGTGCCGGAGTACAACTTCGCGCAGAGTCCGGTGGTCGGCGCCCGCGACGCCTTCACCGAGCACAAGCACGGCTCGAAGCGCATCGCCTATGAGAACGACGGCGGCGACGCCGGCGTCCACATGCCCAGCCAGTCCTGGATGCCGATGCTGGCCGCGGCCGGCTTCCTCTTCATCGGTTTCGGCATGCCGATGATGTCCATGGGCGTGCCCCATGCCGGCTGGATCGTCATCACCGGCGTCGGCGTGCTGATCGCCGGCATCTGGTTCTGGGCCGTCGAAGGCCCGGGTGGCTACATGCTCAAGACTCCGGTCGAAGGCCCGGCCCCGGCCGACCGTCCGTCCGCCGCGACCTCCGCCCACTGATCGCCCTCCACCCTCCGACCTTCCAACACCATGTCGCAAGACGCCGCCCACCACGCCCCGACCTCCACGGGGATCGACCACAAGAAGCTCATCATGTGGCTCTTCCTGGCTTCGGACTGCATGTTCTTCGGGACCCTGATCTCGACGCACCTGCTCTACCGCAAGCTGTACCCCACGGGCTTCACCGACGCCGAGGGGCACCAGCAGTTCGTCCAGAAGCTGTTCAACATCGAGCTGACGTCCTTCTCGACGTTCATCCTGCTGATGTCGTCCTTCCTCATGGCGCTCGCGGTCTCGGCCATGCACAAGGGCGAGTTGAAGTCCTTCCGCCGCAACGTGCTGGGGGTGATCTTCTTCGGCCTGATCTTCCTGGGCTGCCAGGTCTACGAGTTCACCCACTTCTACCACCAGGGCCTGACCATCCAGAACAGCGTCCTCGGTTCGACGTTCTACGTCCTCACCGGCACGCACGGCACGCACGTCGCGATCGGCATCCTCTGGCTGGTGCTGATGTACTTCTACAGCTTCACCGGGAAGCTCGGCGGCCACGTCGGCGCCCTCGACGTCGAGGTCGCGGGCCTTTACTGGCACTTCGTCGACATCGTCTGGATCATCATCTTCACCGCCGTCTACCTCGTCGAGTACCTCGGGCCCTCGGGCATCTGGGGCAACGGGCTCCCGACCATCGCCAAGTAACCTTCCTGCACGACCATGTCCGACGCTGTCATTGACCAGAAGACCATCGCCATCGAGACGGAGCGGTACCACCACTTCATCACGCTGGCCCTCTGGCTCGCCGCCATCACCGGGGTCGAGATCGTCCTGATCTTCCTCCCCGTCGCCCCCGTGGTGATCCTCGGGGTGCTGGCCCTCCTCTCCGCGATCAAGTTCTTCGCGGTCATCCTCTGGTTCATGCACCTGATCTACGACGCGCGCCTGCTGTTCTGGCTGTTCTTCGCCGGTCTGGCCCTCGCGTTCGCGACGTTCACCGCGGTGATGGTGCTCTTCTCCTCCGACCGGATCGACACGAAGTGGTTCTCGTAAGGCCGCGGCGATGAGCCGCTGGCCCGTCCTGTTGCTCGGTCTCGCCCTCGGTGCGGCGGGTTGCCGGGAGCAGGCGGAGCCTCGGGCCGTCCCGCTGTCGCACTCCGCCTACGTGTGGCGGCAGGGTTGGGACGCCGCCGCCCGGGATTCCCTGTCCGGCCGGACTTGGCCCGTCGGGTTGACCGAGCTCAACGTGCTCGTCGGCGAATGCGGGCTCGCGCCGACCGGTCGGCGGGTGCATCCGCCGTGGCCGGCCTTGCGCGCGACGGGCCGGACGCTTGCGCTCTCGGTTCGCATCGGGACGCGCCACGCCTTGGGCGGTTCCGGTGAACCCGACCTCTCCGAGGGGCTGGCGTTGTTGCGGGCGGGTTGGGAGGAGGCGCGCGCCGCCGGTGTCACGGTCGCCGCCGTGCAGGTCGACTTCGATTGCCCGTCGCGTTTGCTGGACGCCTACGCCGATCGCGTCGTCGCGGCGAAACGCGCCTGGCCGGAGGTGCGCCTGACGGTGACGACCCTGCCGACTTGGTTGAAGGAGCCAGGGTTCGCCCGGCTGATCGCCGCCGCCGATGGCTGGACCTTGCAACTGCATGGCACGCAACGTCCGAACCTCGCCCAGCCCGCGCCGCTGTTCGCGGCAGCGCCGGCGCTGGGCTGGATCGAGCAGGCCGAGTCCTGGGGTCGTCCGTTCCGCGTCGCTTTGCCCACCTACGCGTACCTCGCCTGCTTCTCGTCGTCGGGCGCCTACCTGGGCGTGCGCGCGGAGACAGCCGAACTGCCCAAGGGTACCGCCCGCACGCAAGTCCTGCCGGCCGACCCGGCGGAGGTGGTCCGCCTTCTGGAGGAATTGGAGGATCGCCGCCATGCCTTGGTCCAAGGGGTCGATTGGTTCCGGCTGCCGTTCCCGGGGGATCGGCAGAACTGGACGATGGCCGGTTGGACCCAGGTGATCGCGCGCCAAGCCTTGGCGAAGACCTGTACGGTGGAGCTGAAGGTCGACGGCGTCCTGGCCGATGTCGCCGTGCGCAACGCCACCGGTCAGCCGCTGCCGTTGCCGACGCTGGAGCTGTCCTGGACGGGCGCGCGGCTCCTCGGGGCCGATGCGACGGGGAGCTGGGTGGCCGCGGCCCGCGGGGAGGGGCTCGTCTTCCGACCGGACGAGCGCGCGGGCTTCCTCGCCCCGGGGGAGCGGAGGGTCGTCGGGTGGGTCCGGTTGACCGAGGCGCGCCCGGTCACGGTCCGGGTCGCCGGTGAATAAGCCGGCCGGATTTCGATTCCCATCGGCGCGCCGAAGCGTAAGTTAGTTTTGTTTACGCCGATGACGAAGCGCACCCTGGGATGGATCGGACTGCTCGCCGGCGCGGTCCTGGCGTGGGCGTGTGGTTCCTGGAGTCCCGATGAAGGCCTCCTCGCCGGGGACGTCGCCCTGAGCCGACCGTTCGAGACGAATTTCGCCGCCGACCTCGTCGCGTATCATGGTCCCGCCGGCTTCCCGCGCAGCTCCAGTTTCGAACAGCAACACACGATCGACCGGCGGCAGGACCTCGTGCGCGAGGCCTTGCTGGCCGAACTGCACGCCGCCACCGCGGCGTGGCCGGCCGCGAGACGCGAAAGCGTCCTCCGTCCGGTGGCCGTGCATCTGGCGGCCCGTTCCCGGGAAGCCGGCGGCTTGTATCAACTGTCCGAGGGCGGTCCGTGGAAGATACTCGCCGCCTTGCGCGAGGAGGTGTTCCCGCTCCAGGCGGTCCGGACCCTGCGTTTTTCCGAGAAGGATCAGGCCGAGCGCGAGGCCGCCTACGCCCGGGCGGTCAAGCAACTGCCCGCCGAGTTCCGGTTGTATCTCCGCTCCCTGGATTACGCCGGCGAGGACGGGGCGTTGCTCTGCGACGAGTTGCTGGCCTTGCCGGCCGCCGAGCGGAAGCACCTGACGGCGATCGCCCATTTCCGGCGCGCCCGACTACGACTGGATCTGCTGGACCAGACGGAGAAGGATGACGCCGAACTGCGTCGTTCGTTGGCGGCGATCCGGGCCGACCTCGAGGCCGTGGGCGCGGCGGTCCAGGCTGGGTGCCCGGACGTCGGCGGCGTCGCCTTCGCCGCCCAGGGTTGGTTGGCGCACCTGCGCTGCGCGGTGCTCCCCTTGCCGCGCCTGCGCGCCCTCGGCGAGGCCGATCTCGGCCAGGCCCTGCGCATCTACCTCGCGCAGCG
>JBEGOO010000064.1:0-3713 GCA_041182045.1 Verrucomicrobiota bacterium | reverse complement strand
TCGACCTCCGCCCATGCCCTCCCGGGACACCCTCCGCCAGAAGCTGCTCGACCAGCCGCTCTTCGCCGAGAAGATCTGGAAGCTCTCCCCGGAGCCCTGGCCCATCACCGCGGCCCAGCTGCGCGAGCTCAAGCTGATCGGCGAGGCCTGCCTCAGCTACCAGCGCGCCCTGGAGCGCCTCTACGTCCGCTCCGCCACCGGCAAGAAGATCCTCCGCAACCGCGAGATCCACGCGAAGTGGGTCGCCGAGTACCTCGACCGCCACAAGCCGCCCGGCCTCGTCGAACACGGCCGGCACCGCGCCCTGAAGGGCCAGCACCCGCTGGTGCTGCGTCCCGACCTGCTCCTCACCGAGCAGGGTTTCACGATGACGGAGCTCGACAGCGTGCCGGGCGGGGTCGGCCTGACGGCCTACCTCAACGAGGTCTACGCCGAGGATTTCCCCGACGTGATCGGCGGCCAACGGATGCCCGAGCGCTTCCGGGCGATCCTCGCCGGACTCGCGCCCGCGGAACGCTTCCCGACGATCGCCATCGCCGTCTCCGACGAGGCCGCGACCTACCGCCCCGAATTCGACTGGCTCGCCGCCAAGCTCCGGGCGCTCGGCCATGACGTGCACGTCGTCGACCCGTCCCAGCTCATGAAGATGGGGGACGAGTCGTTCATCCCGCTCGACGGCGTCCCGACCCGCGTCCACGTGCTCTATCGCTTCTTCGAGCTCTTCGACCTGGCCAACGTCAAGAGCGCCGACGGGATCTTCGCCGCGGTCGAGGCGGGCAAGTTGCAGCTGACCCCGCCGATGAAGGCGTTCCAGGAGGAGAAGCTCGGTCTGGCCCTGCTCCACCATCCTCAGCTGGCCGAGTTCTGGAAGGAGAACCTGCCGGAGAACCAGCGCGAGGAGCTCCTGCGCATCGTCCCGAAGACCTGGATCATGGAACCGGGCGAGCTGCCGCCGACCGCCGTGCTGCACGCGCCTTCGGTGGGCGGGCAGCCGATCCGCGACTGGCACGAGCTCGCCGAGGCCAGCCAGCGGGAGCGCAACCTCATCATCAAGGCGAGCGGGTTCCACGAGACCGCCTGGGGCGCCCGCAGCGTCACCCTCGGCAGCGACGTCTCCCGCGACGAATGGCTCGAGGCGATCGAGCACGCGCTCGACCCGGAGAACGACACCTTCCACGTGATGCAGGAATACCACAAGCCGTCCCGGCTGACGCACCCGGTCTACGCGGACGACGGGGCGGTCACCACGGCCGACGGGCGCGTCCGGCTTTGCCCCTATTACTTCGTCGACGGCGACACGGTCGAACTGACCGGCATCCTCTCGACCTTCTGCCCGGCGGATAAGAAGATCATCCACGGGATGCGCGACGCCGCCCTCCTGCCCTGCCGGTTGGTCCCGTAAGCCGCGCCGGAGGGAGCCTTGCGTCCGGCGGGGAAACCGCCAACCTCGGGGCATGCAGCGACTGCTTACCCTCCTGACCCTCGCTTGCCTGGCGCTGACCGGCACCGCCACCGCCGCCTCGCGCACGAAGGTCGACCTCGTCAACCTCACCGCCGACATCCGCCCCGGGACCAAGGTCCTGGTCGCGGCGCGTTTCGTGTGCGAAGAACACTTCCACATCTACTGGAAGAACCCGGGCGACGCGGGCCAGAGCCCGGCGATCGCCTGGAAACAGACGGCCGGCGCCACGCCGGGGCCGTTGCTCTACCCTGGCCCCCTGCTGCTCGACCAGAAAGGTGTCTACAACTTCGTGCACGAGCGCGAGACCCTGCTACTCGTCGAACTGGCGATCCCCGCCGACGCCCACGGCGAACTCGCCCTGGCCGCCCATGTGGAGTGGTTGGAATGCGATGACAAGGGCTGCTACCCCTTCGAGAAGGACGTGGCGCTCAAATTGAAGGTGGGGCCGGGCAACGCGGTCGTGCCGTACGACGCCCGCCTCTACGGCGATCTGCACCCCCCGGTGCGCGCGAGCTTCACGAGCCACGACGGCGCGCTGACCATCACGCCTCCGGCCGAAGCCAAGCTCGACCTCTCCAAGGCTTGGTTCCCCGAGCGCGCCCTGCTCTCCGCCGAGAGCGTCTTCACCCAGAGGCACGACGCCAAGTCCGTCCACTTCAGCCTGAAGGACGCCCCGGAGACGCTGGCGGCCGGACCGGTGTCCTTCGTGGCCCGGACCGCCGACGGCGCCTGGCACCGGGTCGAAGCGACCAACGCCGGCGCGGCGACCCCGGCGGCCGGCCAATCGGCCGCTCCCGCTCCGTCTCCGGGCCCCTCGGCCTGGCTGCCTTGGTCGCCCGAAGCCCAGGCCCAGGCCCTCGCCGCCGGCCGCACTGTCTACGTCGATTTCACCGCGGAGTGGTGCGCGACCTGCCAGATCAACAAACGCGTGTACAAACACGAGGCAGTCGCGGCGGCCCTGGCGAAGAAGGATGTGCTCCTGCTCAAGGCCGACTGGACCAAGAAGGACGCGGTCATCGCCGCCGAGCTCACGAAATACGGCCGCAGCGGCGTGCCCTGCAACGTCTTCCTCAAGCAAGGCGCCCCCGCCGCGCTGCTGTCCGAGGTGATCTCCGACGGCGAGGTGCTCGCCGCGCTGGACGCGATCTCCGCCGGTCGGGAATACCGCGCGACCGAAGAATCCCACGGCTACGCGGTCTGGCTGCTGCTGGCCTTCGGCGGCGGCGCGCTCCTCAACCTGATGCCGTGCGTCTTCCCCGTGATCGGGCTCAAGGTCCTCGGCTTCGCGCGCGAGGCCGGCGCCGCCCGGAGCGTCGTCATCCGCCACGGCCTCCTCTACGCGCTCGGCGTCGTCCTGAGCTTCCTCGCGTTGGGCGGGTTCATCCTCGCCCTCAAGGCCGGCGGCGACTCCATCGGCTGGGGCTTCCAGATGCAGTCCCCGGGCTTCGTGCTCGGCACCTGCATCCTGATGGTGACGCTCGGCCTGAGCCTCGCCGGCGTCTTCGAGATCGGTACCGGCCTGGCCGGCCAGGCGGCGGGCGCCGAAGCGCAGGGCGGCTCCGCGGGCGCATTCCTCTCCGGCGTGCTCGCCACCGCCGTCGCCACGCCGTGCACGGCGCCCGGCCTCGGCGCAGCCCTCGGCTTCGCGCTCAACAAGGACCGCTCCTCCGGCGAGACCCTCGTCTTCTTCCTCGTCATCGGCCTGGGCATGGCCCTGCCCTACCTCCTACTCTCGGCCTTCCCCCGGCTCGCCCAGCTGCTACCGCGTCCGGGTGAATGGATGGAGACGCTCAAGCAGGCGATGGCGTTCCCGCTGTTCGCCTACGCGCTCTACCTGCTCTGGGTGCTCAACACGCAGGTGGATGACCGCGCCTGGGTCCGCGATACCTCGCTCGCGCTCGCCGTGCTGGCGATGGCCTGCTGGATTTGGGGTCGCTGGGGCGCGCCGCATCGCACCGATCGCGAGCGCATGGTCGGCAAGACCGTCGCGGCCTTGCTGTACATCCTGACCATCGCGCATCTCTACGCCCACCTACCGTAAGCCGGTAAAGGGACGGAAACAAGAAGGCCCGCCGATCAGCGGGCCTTCTTCAAGCCGGGCAACCCGGACTTAGAGGGCGGTCACCGGACCGGGAGCCGGCGCGGCGGAGGCCGGGGAGACAGGCTTGACGCCGGACGCCGGCGCGCTGAGCGCGGCCCCGGAGTAATTGGCGTCGACGACGATCGCCTTGCGATCCTTCGCGCCGGACTG
>JBEGOO010000063.1:0-4917 GCA_041182045.1 Verrucomicrobiota bacterium | reverse complement strand
AGCTGCTCGGCCACCGCTTCGCCGAGGCCGTCGATGTCGAGGCACTGCTTGCAGGCGAAGTGGATCAGCCGGCGGATCTTCATCTCCCGGGAAGGCGCGCGCAGCTTGTAGGCGGCCTCGTCGCCCACGCGCACGGCGTCGAGCCCCAGCTCCTTCAGGCGGGCCTCGAAGTCGAACGGCACGGCTTCCGCGGGGCGCTTCGCGAGCACCACCTCCAGGATCTGCGGGATGATCTCGCCGGCCTTCTGGATGCGGACCGTGTCGCCCTCGCGGATGTCCTTGCGGGCGATCTCGTCGGCGTTGTGCAAGGTCGCCCGGGCGACGGTGGAGCCGGCGAGGAGCACGGGGTCGAGCTCGGCCACGGGCGTGATGGCGCCGGTGCGGCCGACCTGCATCGTGATCGCGCGCAGCACGGTGTCGGCGCGGTCCGGCGGGAACTTGAAGGCCACCGCCCAGTGCGGGAACTTGCTCGTGCGGCCGGCCTGTTGCTGCTCGGCCAGCCGGTCGACCTTCACCACGGCGCCATCGGTCGGGAAGGGCAGCTCGCGGCGCAGGCCGTCGAGCTGCTGGATCGCCGCCCAGGCGGCCTCGATCCCGCGCTGGACCGGGATGTCGTCGCGCGTCGGAAAACCCCATTTCGTCAGTCGGCGTTTGAAGTCGGAGAGCGAGGCGAAGACCTGCGGTTCGCAGGCCCCCAGGCCGTAGCAGAGCACGCTTAGGCGGCGCTTCCGGGCTTCCGCGTGATCGAGGAGTTTGACCGTGCCCGCCGCGAGATTGCGCGGGTTCGCGTAGAGCGCCTCGCCTTCGGCCTCGCGTTCGGCGTTCAGGCGCTGGAACTCCGCGAGCTCCATGTAGACCTCGCCGCGGATCTCGAGCAGCTCGGGGGCGTCGGCCAGCTCGCGCGGCAGCGACTCGATCAGGGCGATGTTGTGGGTGACGTCATCGCCGCGGTTGCCGTTGCCGCGGGTGACCGCGCGCACGAAGCGGCCGCGCTCGTAGGTGAGGGACAGGGCGACCCCGTCGACCTTGGGCTCCACCACGAAGTCGACCTCGCTGGTCCCGAGGGCCTTCTGGAGCCGCTCGCCGAAAGCCCGGAAATCCCCCTCGTCGTAGGTGTTGTCCAGCGAGAGCATCGGCTCGCGGTGATCGCGTTGCTGGAACCCCTCGGACCGGTCGTCGCCGATGCCGAGCTCCGGCCCCGCATGCTCCTGGTATTTCCCCTCCAGCTTGCGCAGGCGGGCCACCAGTTCGTCGAACTCGAAGTCCGAGATCTCCGGCGCGTGCTGCCGGCGATACAGCTCCTCGTGCTTCGCGATCAGGCGACGCAGGTGCTGGATCTCCTCGAGGTCGGTTTCCTTCGACATGGACGGCCGGAAGTTAGGGGGCGGGGGAGGGGGATGCAACAAAGGGATACCATAGGGACAGGGGAAGGGGCAGGGTCAGGGGAAGGGGAAGGAATTGGACCGAGTGCTGAATCGAGTGCTGAGTCGATGGAGGCACAGGAATGGTCAGTCAGTACCCGGTCTGCTGCGCCCGTTCCGTGGCGAGTTTGGCTCTCCTCTGGCCAACTGGCCAACGATCAACTCATCAACTCGCTGCATCCTTCCCCTGACCCTGCCAACTGACCCCGACCCTTTATCTCTTTGCCTCTCGGTCGGGACGAGCGTCCCCGCTCGTCCGCGACCGAAACACGGGGTCAGTAACCATCCTGCTTCGCATGCTGAAGCCAGACCCCATGCCGGCGGCCGACCGCCCATCCGCCATCCGCTAACCGCTGACACCCTTCTCTTGCGCCTTCGTCCCTTTGCCCTATCAACCTAGGCATGCCCCTGCCTCCGTTGCCCGCGAATCTCCAGGCCCGTCGTGATTTCCTGCGCAAGGTCGCGCTCGGCGCGGCGATGTTCGCCGTGCCCGGCGCCTTCGCCGAAGCCCTGACGCGCACGCCGAAGCAGACCGAGGGCCCTTTCTATCCGGATAAGCTCCCGCTCGATACCGACAACGACCTGATCATCGTCAACAACGGCGTCACGCCCGCGGTCGGCGAGATCGCCTGGTTGTCCGGCCGTATCCTCGACGAGCATGGCGACCCCGTCCGCAACGCGCTGGTCGAGATCTGGCAGGCCGACAGCAACGGCGCGTACATCCACACGAAGTCCGGCAACGCCGCCAAGCGCGACGGCAACTTCCAGGGGTTTGGCCGCTTCCTCACCGGCGCCAATGGCGAGTATCTCTTCCGGACGATCAAGCCCGTGCCTTATCAGCCGCGCACCCCGCACATCCACCTGGCGGTGCGGCTCAAGGGCAAGAAGGAGCTCATCACCCAGTGCTATATCAAGGGGCATGAACTCAACGCCAACGACATGGTCTACAAGGCGATCAAGGATCAGGCGCAGCGCGACAGCGTAACCCTTGATTTCAATCCGCTCAAGGGCTCGAAAGCCGGCGAACTCGCCGCGCGCTGGGACGTCGTCCTCGGCTTCACGCCGGAGGGGTGATTAGGTAGGGGCAGGAGTTAGCTGGCACGCTGGCAAGCGGGCACGTGGGCAAGGGCGCAGCGTTTGCCTCTGGCCAACCAGTCAACCAATCAACGGATCAACTCTGCCTTAGGTAGGGCTGACCGTCCTCGGTCGGCCGCCGGCCTGGGGTCTGGCTTCGGCATGCGAAGCAGTCAGGTAGGGGCAGCACCGCGTGCTGCCCTAGCCGCATCGCCACCCTCCTCGCGTTTCCGCCAGTCATGTCGGTAAGGCCAGTTTTCCGGGGAAGAAGTCAGGCCGGCGCGCACGGGGTTGAGCGCGATATAGTCGAAAGTTTCCGCGAAGTGTTCATGGCGCCTGAGGCGGTGGTCGAACCCATCTCTTTGCCATTCGGTGGGCCAGTCATGTCCGATGTCCCGTTTGAATGCCCCGATCACTCGCTGGATCTTGTGCGTACGCGGGATCCTCACGATGCCGTGCAGATGGTCGGGCATCGCTAGCATCAACAGAGGTCGCCACTTCCCCCGCGCCGCAAGGTGGTTGGTCGCCTTGAGGATGGCCGCCCAGGCGTCTGCGTTATCGAAGTGATGGACGCCTCTCCGTTTATGGCACAAGGTGATGAACAAGGGGTCGTTCCCGTCCACCCAGTGAGGCCGTAAATGCGGCAGATACTGTCTTATCCGGTAGTCCATACCTCCTGGTGTCGGAGGCGTCGTGTTCGGGCGATATAGGATAGGCCCTAGGGCAGCACGCGGTGCTGCCCCTACCCAACGCCACCCCCAACAAAAAAGCCCCTGTTTCCAGGGGCTTGGTTCGCGCGCTCGGCGGAGCGGCTTACTTGGCGTGGGCCTTGACGAACTCGATGTTGGCCTTCACCTGCGGGACGCTGTCGTTCCAGTCGGCTTCGTGCTCGATCGAGATATGGCCGTCGAACTTCTGCTTCTTGAGTTCCTCGAGGCAGGCGGCGACGTCGACCACGCCCTTGCCGGCGACGACGACGGGGGAGTTGCCGAACTTCTCCTTGTCCTTCAGGTGCACGCTGATGATGCGTCCGCTGAGGATGCGGAGGCACTCGACGGACTTCAGGTTGGAGGTCGCCCAGTGGCCGATGTCGGCGCAGGCGCCGACGCGCTTGTCGCGGCTCTCGACGACGCCGAGGATGTAGAGGGGATTCCAGACCTTGTACTTCGGGTTGCTCATCGAGCCGCCGTGTTCATGGAAGGCGACCTTGATGTCGGTCTCGATGGCGGCCTTTTCCCAAGCGGCGATCTGCTCGGTGGATTCGGTGCAGACGGCGTAGAGGCCCATCTTCTTGGCGAAGGCCATGATCTTGTTCACTTCCTCGGCGTTGCCGGCGCCGACGACGCCGTAGTTGACGGCCTTGACGCCTTGGCGCTTCAGCTCGGCCTGGAGTTCGGCCATGGCCTCGGCGGACATCGTGTGGTGGACCTTGTCCTTGGAGCCGGGCTTGAGAATCTGGCCAGGGTAGAATTCGATCATGTTGCCGCCCGCTTCCTTGGTCTTGGCAATCGCTTCGAAGGCCGAGAAACGGTTGAACGTGTAGGCTTGGCAGCCGATGAACCAACCATTCTGGCGGAGCTCTTCCGGCAAGGGGTCGGCGTTGAGCTGGGCCACGAAGGCCAGCGCGAGGAGGGTGAGGAGACGCATGGGGATGAGGGGTTATGACAGAGAAAGACAAGGGGTGTTCCGTAGGTCAAGAACCTGCCGCCGAGGGATGGACGAAAGCGGGCCGATTCCGTCACGATTGGGGATGTGGAGGGACTTTTTCCGTCGGTGGTTCGGCCCAAGGGGCCGCCGACCGCTTACCTCGGACGAAGCCTTGGGTTGTTGGGGGGAAGCCCAAGTCGCCCGCCATTACCGTGCCGCTGGGGCGACGATTCTGGCCCAAAATTGGCGACATGGGCGCGACGAACTCGACCTCGTGGTATTAGAGCGACAGGTCCTCGTCTTCGTGGAGGTCAAGACCCGGAGGGCCGATGTCGGCGGGGCGGGGTATCATGCCGTCGATAATCGAAAGAAAACGGCGCTCCGACGGGCTGCTTACGGCTGGTTGAAGCAAATCGGAGGCGCCCCGCACCGCCGTTTCGACGTCGTGGAAGTTATGGTTTGCCACAGGGGCACCGTCCGCATCCTTCAGCACCGGGGCGTGACCCTTTTCGGGAAGCGCCGCCCTTGACTCCGATGTCCGAATCCGACCGTCATCCTTTCCTCTCCGGCCTCAGCAAGCACCGCGGCGCCCAGCCGACCTGCGTGGTCATCTTCGGCGCCTCCGGCGACCTCGCCGCCCGCAAGCTCTTGCCGGCGCTCTATAACTTGGCCGTCGACAGCCTCCTGCCGGCCGACTTCCACCTGATCGGCTTCGGCCGTAAGCCCGTGCCGGATGCCGAGTTCCGCACCCAGGCCGCCGCCGACATCAAGAAGT
>JBEGOO010000062.1:0-3662 GCA_041182045.1 Verrucomicrobiota bacterium | reverse complement strand
CAAAACCCCTCATATGGGGTAACCACCCCTACGCATGCGTCGTCTTCTGCCCGCGCTCTTCCTCGCTTCGGCGGCCCTTCTCGGGGCCGAGCCGGAGGTCCCGGCGCGCCTGCCCGCGGTGTCGGTCGCCAGCGACCGCGTCCTGCCGCTCGCGGAGGCCATCGACCGGGCGCTCACGCATAATCTCGGCCTCGCCGTCACCCGCCTCGACGCCGCCTCGGGGCACGACGCCGTCGTCGTCGCCGACGCCGCGTTCGACTCCGTCTTCGGTTGGTCGAACACCTTGCGCCGCGGAGCGGATCCGGTTTCCCGCGAGAACGGCCTGCCCGCGACCGGCGGCCACGATTCCGACGTCAGCCTCACGCGCAAGTTCACCTGGGGCGGTCGCCTGACCCTCGGGGCGGGGATGACCCGGAACTGGAACGAGCTGGGCCAGGCCGGCCAGCCGTCGCGCTACGATTTCGGCACGAGCCTGACCTACGTCCAGCCGTTGCTCGCCGGCGCCTGGGACAGCGTCAACCTCTCCGCCTTGATCGCGGCGAAGCAGGGTGCCCTGCGCGGCCGCCTCGCGCTGCGCAGCGCCGCGCTCGACCTCATCCGCGACACCGAGGTGGCCTACTGGTCGCTCGCCGGCGCGCGCACGCTCGTCAGCCTCCGCGAGTCGAGCCTGCGCTCCGCCGAATCCCTCCTCGCCCAGGTCGTGGCGAAACGCGCGCTCGGCGACGCCACGCGGCTCGAGGAGCTGCAGGCCGAAGCCGAGGTCGCGAGCCAGCGCGTCGCCGTTCTCAACGCCCGCCAGGCCGTCGACGGCGCCGAGATGGGCCTGCGGCGCCTCCTGGGCCGCGGCTCCGTCGAGGACGTCCAGGCCGTCATCGCCGTGCCGCCGCTCGACCCGCGCCCGGTGCCCGCGCCCGCGCCGTTCGGGCCGTGGATCCGCACGGTGGCGTCGTTCGATTTCACCACGGCCATCCAGCTGTCCCAGCTGACCCAAGCCGAGGCGGCCCTCGAGCAAGCGCGCCAGAACGACCAGCCGCAGCTCGACCTCACGCTGTCCGGCTCCAATTACTCCAACCCGTTCCCGGGCTTCGGCGCCGGCTACGACAATTTCCGCGACCGTTCCGGCTGGAACAACTCGGTGGGCCTCGCCCTGCGCATCCCGCTCGGCGGCCGCGAGACGGCCGCGAACCTGCGCACGGCCGCGCGCGCCCGCCGCCAGGCCGAGCTCCGCCTCGCCGACGTCCGCCAGGCCCTCGTCTTCGCCGCCCGCGCCGCTTGGCGCGACCTCGAGGCGAGCGGCGCCCGCGCCGGCGCGGCGACGTCCTCGCTCGCGCTCCAGCGCCAGTCGTACGACGGCGAGCGCGCGCGTTACGAGGCCGGCCAGTCCGACCTCCTCCGCGTGCTCCAGGCGCAGGCCGCCCTCGACACCGCGCAGCTCAACTGGATCCAGGCCTCGCTCGACGCCCGCGTCGCCGCGGCCCGGACCGCCCGCCTCGACGGTTCCATCCTCCCCGCCCACGGCTACGCCATGGACGCGGTCGAGGCCAAGGTCGGCGCCGGCGCCGGCCTCGACGACACCCTTCCGCCCCTGCCCGAAACTCCATGAAGTCCAAGAAGCCCCTGCTCCTCCTGCTCGTCGTCGCCCTCGCCGGCGGCGCCTGGTATTGGTGGCCCGACGCGAAGTCGGCCCGCCGTCGCCCGGGCGCGGGTCAAGGCGCCGCGGCGCGTCCGGCCGGCAGCCCGCTCGAGGCCGTCGCGACCGTCCGCGACATCGAGGAGACCGTCGACGCCGCCGGGTTCGTGCGCCCGGTCGTCTTCAGCGACGTCAAGGCCGAGGTGAGCGGGAAGATCGCCAAGATCCTCGTGCGCGATGGCCAGCAGGTCAAGAAGGGCGACGTGCTCATCGAGCTGGACCCGACCCTGGTCAAGGCCGACGAGGACGAGGCGCGCCGCAACGTCCAGCTGCAGGAGTTCAACCTCGAGAAGGTGAAGCGCGACCTGGCCCGCGCCGAGGCGCTCAAGGCCAAGGGCTTCGTCTCCGACCGCGAACTGCAGGACGCCCGCACCGCCTTCGAGGTCACGAAGCTCCAGCGCGACGTCGCCCAGTCCCGCCTCGACAAGGCGCAGGAGAACGTGCGCAAGACCGTGCTGACCGCGCCCCACGACGGCGTCGTCGACGCCTCCAACAGCCTCGTGGAGGGGCAGGTCGTCATCGGCGCGCAGTCCATCAACAACGGCACGACCTTGATGCGCGTCTCCGACGTCAGCGTGCTCCGCGTCGACGTGAACCTGAACGAGTTCGCGGCGACGCGCGTCAGCCTCGGCCGCTCCGCCTCCGTGACCTTCGACTCGCTCCCCGGCCTGACGAAGCAGGGCAAGGTGACCTTCCTCGCGCCGTTCGGGACGGCCGACGTCAAGACGCCGGACCTGCGCGTCTTCCCCTGCCAGGTCTCGTTCCCCGCCGGCGACGGCGTGCGCCCCGGCATCAGCGGCAACCTCTCCGTGCTCATCGCCAAGGACACCGGCTGCGTCGCGGTCCCGGTCTCCGCGATCTTCGTCGAGGGCAACGACCGCATCCTCTACGTCAAGGGCGAGGACGGCGCCTGGGACCGTCGCTCGGTGAAGCTCGGCCTGAGCGACGCGGGTTGGACGCAGGTGAAGGCCGGCGTCGCCGCCGGCGAGACCGTCAGCCTCGTGCGTCCTTCCCTGCCGCGTTGAGATGGCCTCGCTCATCGCCATCCGCGGCCTGCGCAAGACCTACCAGATGGGCGACGAGAGCGTGCACGCGCTCGCCGGCGTCGACCTCGATTTCCAGCGCGGCGAGTTCGTCGCGATCCTCGGCCCGTCGGGTTCCGGCAAGTCGACCCTGATGCACATCCTCGGCTTCATGGACACGCCGACCGCGGGCAGCATCGTCTTCGAGGGCGAGGAGGTCGCCGGCCTCGGCGCCGACCGCCGCGCCTGGTACCGTTCGAACCGCGTCGGCTTCGTCTTCCAGTCCTTCAACCTGCTGCCGCGCCTCACCGTCCTGGAGAACGTCGCCCTCCCGCTCCTCTACCGCGAGGACTCCGACCCCGTCGCCAACGCCGCCGCCGCGAAGGTCGCCCTCGAGCGCGTCGGCATGTCGCACCGCCTCGACCACCGTCCCTCGCAGCTCTCGGGCGGCGAGCGCCAGCGCGTGGCCATCGCCCGCGCCATCGTCGGGTCGCCCTCGATCATCTTCGCCGACGAGCCCACCGGCAACCTCGACGTGAAGAACGTCTCCCGCATCCTCGAGCTCCTCGCGTCCCTCATCAAGGAGGGCATCACCGTCGTCCTCGTCACCCATGACCTCGCCGTCGCCGACCACGCCCACCGCGTGATCTCGATGCGCGCGGGCCTCGTCCAGGAGGACCGCACCCGATGAGGATCCTCGACCGGCTCCGCCCCGCCGTCGTCAACGGCCTCCGCGAGCTCCAGGCCAACAAGGTCCGCTCGCTCCTCTCGATGTCGGGCATCATCCTCGGCGTCGCCTCGCTCGTCGCGATGGTCACCGTCGTCCAGGGGATGGTCGGCAACTTCCGCCAGTTCGTCGACGCCATGGGCGGCATCGAGAAGATCACCGTCGACAAGCAGTCCCTGCCGAAGGAGCAGGAGCACCTCGCCGAGCTCTCCGAGGGCATCAC
>JBEGOO010000061.1:0-2876 GCA_041182045.1 Verrucomicrobiota bacterium | reverse complement strand
GCGAGACGTCCAGGCCGAGCTTCTGGTTGAGCTTGTAGCGGCCGACGCGACCGAGGTCGTAGCGGAGCGGGTCCTGGAAGAGGCGCTGCATGTGGGCGCGGGCGCCCTTGACGTTGACGGGCTCGCCCGGGCGGAGCTTGCGGAAGATCTCCTTGAGGGCTTCCTCCTCGTTGCGGACCGCGCCGATGTCCTTGCGCAGGGACAGGATGATGGCGCCGTCGTCGAAGGCGGTGTCGAAGACGCCGAACTTCTGCTTGGGGAGCTGCTTGTGGATCTCCTTGAGGGTCTCGCGGGAGAGCTTGTCGTACTGCTTGGCGACGACCTTGCCGGTCTCGACGTCGACGATCGGGTCGGCGT
Source organism: Verrucomicrobiota bacterium (assembly GCA_041182045.1). Classification (GTDB taxonomy): domain Bacteria; phylum Verrucomicrobiota; class Verrucomicrobiia; order Opitutales; family UBA953; genus UBA953. The sequence continues at coordinate 2,519 of JBEGOO010000061.1, read as the reverse complement.
AGACGAGCTGGGAGAGCGCCTCGGGGTCGAGCTCGAGGGCCGCCTTGGCGGTCATCTCGCGATGGGCGTAGAAGAGGGAGAGGATATCCTTGTCGTCCTTGTAACCGAAGGCGCGGAGCAAGGTCGTGACGAGGAACTTGCGACGACGGCGACGGCGGTCGAGGTAGACCCAGAGGAGGTCGTTCTGGTCGAACTGGATCTCGATCCAGGTGCCGCGGTCGGGGATGATGCGGAAGGCGTGCAGGACCTTGCCGCTGGTGTGGGCGGATTCCTCGAAGCAGATGCCCGGGCTGCGGTGCAGCTGGGAGACGACGACGCGCTCGGCGCCGTTGACGATGAAGGAGCCGCGGTCGGTGATCATGGGCACCTCGCCCATGAGGATCTCCTCGTCCTTGAAGGCCTGCTTCTCGCGGAGACGCAGCTTCAGCATGACGGAGATGGCGTAGGTGGTGCCTTCGCGGATGCACTCGAGCTCGGTGGACTTCGGGAGAACGAGGCTGTACTCGAGGTACTCCAGGCGGAAGTTGCCGTTGTTGCTCTCGACGGGGAAGGCCTCGCGGAACACGGCGTCAAGGCCGAGATTCTGGCGGGCGGCGGCGTCCTCGCCGAGCTGCAGGAACTCGTTGAACGAGAAGATCTGGTTCTCGATCAGGTTCGGAGGAGGGATGACTTCGCGGAGTTTACCGAAGTTTTTGCGCTCGTAGGACATGGCTGGTGAAATGGGCGAGGAAGGTCGGTGTGGTGCGGTGGGCGGACTGTTTTGCCTGGTTGGGTCGGACCGGGCGGCCGGGGGAAAAAAGAGGCGGGGAGTGGGGGCGTCCCGGAGGGGACGCTCCCCTCCCCGCTTCGTTCAGCAGGTACGGCGAGGGCCGAGGTCTTACTTGACCTCGACTTCGGCGCCGGCGGCCTTGAGCTTGGCCTCGATGTCCTTGGCTTCGTCCTTGGACACGCCTTCCTTGACGGGCTTCGGGGCGCCGTCGACCAGGTCCTTGGCTTCCTTGAGGCCGAGACCGGTGATGGTGCGGACTTCCTTAATGACGTTGATGGGCGTGGCGCCCTTGGCCTTCAGGATGACGTCGAAGGTGGTCTTCTCTTCGGCGGCAGGGGCGGCGGCGCCACCGGCGGCGGCGACGACGGCGACCGGAGCGGCGGCGGAGACGCCCCACTTGGCTTCGAGGTCCTTGACGAGACCGGCGATTTCGAGAACGCTCTGGGCGCTCAGCCATTCGACGACCTGTTCCTTGGTGATGTTGCTCATGTTTTTGGGTTTCCTTGAATGGTTAGCGTCCAATGAAGGACATTTGAGGGCGCGAGGCCCCTAACCGGGGTTCTTTGGATTTGGGTTGGTTTTGGGTTTGGGTTCCCCCCGCTCCGATCCGGCCACACGGCCCGACCTTCGCGGGGAAAGGGGTTAGGCGGCCTTCTCGGCCTCCTGGCGCTTGGCGTCCAGCACGCGGACGAACGACGAGGCCGGGGTGGAGAGCAGCGAGAGGAGCTGGGCGCGGATACCGTCGAGGGACGGCAGCTTCGACAGATTCTCGACGTCGGCCTTGGTGAGGAGCTTGGCGTCGAGGACGCCGCCCTTCACCTCCAGCTTGGAGAAGTCCTTGAAGAAGGACACGAGGACCTTGGCCACGCCGGTCGGGTTCTTGCCGCCGGTGACGAGGGCCGTGTGGCCGGTCAGGTAGGCGGAGAGGTCGGGCAGCTTGGCTTCCTTCGCGGCGATGTTCAGGATGCTGTTCTTGACGATGTGGTACTCGGCGCCGTGGGCGCGGAGCTGCTCGCGGACCTTGGTGGCGTCCTCGACGGTGACGCCGCGGAAGTTCGCGAGGAGGAGGTACTGCGAGGTGGCCAGCTGGGCGGCCACTTCGTCGACGAGGAATTGTTTTTCAGCGCGCATGTTCTTGTGTGCTCGGTGGGAGGCTGGACGGGATTAGGCGGTCGCGGCGGCGGCCGAGTAGGGCTTGAGGTCGACGCCGACGCCGGGGCTCATGCTGGCGCTGACGGTGATGGACTTGATGAAGCGGCCACCGGCGAAACCGGCGGGCTGGGCCTTCACGAGGGCGGCCAAGGCGGCCTGCGCGTTCTCGGTGAGCTGGGCGGCGGTGAACGACTTCTTGCCGATGACGATCACGATGTTGCCGGTCTTATCCATCTTGAATTCGACGCGACCGGCCTTCACTTCCTTGATGGTCTTCGGGATGTCGTCCGAGACCGTGCCCGACTTCGGGTTCGGCATGAGTCCCTTCGGACCGAGGACGCGGGCGACCTGACGGACGTCCTTCATCGCGGAGACGGTGGAGATGGCGACGTCGAAGTCGAGGAAACCGCCGTTGACCTTGGCGATCAGGTCGGCGAGGCCGGCGTAGTCGGCGCCGGCGGCGAGGGCTTCGGCGGCGTTCTCGGTGAAGGCGAGGACCTTGATCTTCTTGCCGGAACCGTTCGGGAGGGAGACGGTGCCGCGGACCATCTGGTCCGACTGCTTGGGATCGACGCCGAGGAAGGCGGAGATCTCGACG
>JBEGOO010000060.1:0-4502 GCA_041182045.1 Verrucomicrobiota bacterium | reverse complement strand
GAGACCGTCCAGAAGACCGTCGAGACCCAGACCCAGACCAACCCGTCCCCGACGGGTGGCTGATTCCGGCCGCGCCGCCGACTTCCCCTCCGGACCCGGCCACGCGCCGGGTTCGTCGTTTCCGCCCCCGGCGGTTTTCTCCTCTCGCCTTGGCGGGGAGCCCTCACATCCTCGGACCTCATGCCCATCGCGGGAAAGTTCATCACCTTGGAAGGAGGCGAAGGCGCCGGCAAATCCACCCAGCTCGCGCGTCTGGCCGAGCGGCTCGAGGCGACCGGCTCCCGGGTGCTGCGTCTGCGCGAGCCGGGCGGCACCGCGTTGGGCGAGACGATGCGCGACGTGCTCAAGCGCCCCGGTTCCGTCATCGCGCCGGAGGCCGAGGCCCTGCTTTTCGCCGCTTGTCGCGCCCAGCTCGTCGCCGAGGTGATCGCCCCGGCCCTGGATGCCGGCGCCGTCGTGCTCTGCGACCGTTTCATCGATTCCACCGTGGCCTACCAGGCCGGTGGCCGCGGCCTGCCGCGCGCCGCCATCGAGGCCGCCAACCGGCTGGCCTGCGGGCCGTTGCGCCCGGACCTGACCTTCCTGCTCGACCTCGATCCGACGCGCGGGCTCGGTCGCGCCTCGCTCCGCGACCACGGCCGCTCCGATCGCTTCGAGGCCCTGGGCGAGGCGTTCCATCGCCGGGTCCGCGCGGTCTACCACGAGCTCGCCCACGAGGAGCCGGCGCGGTTCCGCGTGCTCGACGCCGACCGTTCACCCGACCTGATCTCGGAGGCGATCTGGCATGAAGTCCAAGCCCGCTTCGCCTGACCTCGACGCCCTGCCCGCGTTGCGGGTCCTGCAGCGCGCCCGCGCCGAAGGGCGCATGCCGCACGCCGTCCTGCTGACCGGCGCCGACGGCGACCTGCTGGCCCGCGCCGCCGAAAGGCTCGCCGCGCTCCACCTCGGGGTCGAGGACCCGCTCGCCCACGCCGATTGCCGCGTGCTCCGGCCCGCGAAGAAATCCCGGCGCATCGGCATCGACGCGACCCAGGAGGTCGTCGCCGCCCTGCGCCTGACCTCCGTCTCGGCCCGGCGCGTCGTGCTCGTGCACGAGCCGGATCGTTTCATGTCGGAGGGCGCGAACTGCTTCCTGAAGACGTTGGAGGAGCCGCCGCCCGGCACCCTCATCATCCTGCAGACGGCCAACTATTACCGCGTCCTGCCGACCATCCTCAGCCGCTGCCTGCGCTTCCACGTCGGCGGCGAGGCGCCCGCGATCAAGGACCCCGCGTGGTCCGACTGGCTCGCCGAGTTCGACCGGCTCATCGCCAAGCTGGCGGGGCCGGCCCTTCCGCGTACGTCCGAGATGTTCATCCCGGCCTACGCGCTCTGCGCCCGCTTCGAGGTGCTGCTGGAATTGTTCGTCGCCGAGGCCCTCAAGGCCGCGCCGCCGCCTCCCCCCGGCGACGACGATGACGACGACGTTGAACTCGCCCATGAGGAGTCCATCCGCCGCGGCATCCGCGCCCGCCTGCTCGCGGCGGTCGAGGAGCGGCTGCGGCTCGCCGGTCGCCAGCACGCCGCCTGCACCGCCCAGATCGCCGCGTCCATCGACCTGCTCGAGGAGGCCCGCGCCCGGCTCGAGCTGAACTACCAGGTGCTCGCGGGCCTCGAGCAGTTCTTCCTGCGCCTGCTCCGCGTCTTCGCCCTGCGCGCCCGCGCCTGACCCCCGTTCCCCCCATGTCCCGCCTTCTCGCCGTCCTCCTCCTGCTCGCCGGCCCGCTCGCGGCCGCCGACGACGCCCGCCGCCCCGAGGTCGAACGCGCCATCGCGCGGATGTCGCCGACGATCGTCCGCATCGAGGTCATCTCGGAGGATGGTTCCGAGGGCCGCATGCTCCGCCAGCACGCCGTCGGCTCCGGCGCGATCATCGACGCCCAGGGCCGCGTCGTCACCAACTACCACGTGGCCGGCCGCGGCGCGACGTTCCTCTGCCGCCTCGCCGACCGCGAGGAGCTGCCGGCGACCTTGGTCGGCGCCGACGCGATGACGGACGTGGCCGTGATCCAGCTCGACCTCTCCCGCCGTCGCTCCAAGGAACCGTTGCCGGTGGCGGAGTTCGCCGATTCCGACCGCGTGCGCGCGGGCGACACGGTGCTCTCGATGGGGTGCCCCGCCGGGCTGTCGCAGTCCGTCACCCTCGGCATCATCGCGAACGACGCGATGGTGATGACCCGTTTCGTCGGCGCGATGAACCTCGACGGCGAGTCCGTCGGCGAGCTTGTGCGCTGGTTCGGCCACGACGCGGTGATCTTCGGCGGCAACTCCGGCGGCCCGCTGGTCGACACCCAAGGCCGCATCGTCGGCATCAACGAGATCGGCGTGGGCAGCCTCGGCGGCGCGATCCCGGCGAACACGGCGAAGGCCGTCGTCGCCGAGCTCATCGCCCGCGGCCGCGTCGTCCGCGGCTGGCTCGGTCTCGAGGTGCAGCCGTTGCTGCGTTCCCTGTCGGCCCAAGGCGCGCGCGGCGTGCTCGTCCGCTCGGTCTTCCGCGATTCCCCCGCCGCCGCGGCGGGCCTGCGCCAGGGCGATCTGCTCACCGCGATCGACGGCCAACCGGTGCACGCCGATTGCGACGAGCTGATGCCGCTGTACCATCGCCAGGTCGCCGCGCTGACGCCCGGCCGCGCGGTGAAGGTCGATTTCCTCCGCGCCGGGCAGCCCGGCGCGGCGACCCTGCAGCCGGCCGAACGCCCGGCGAACGTCGCCCGCGAGGCCGAGCTCGCCGCGTGGGGGATGACCGCCCGCGACCAGACCCGTCTCTCCGCCTTGCGCGCCAAGCGCCCGGACCAGGCCGGCGTGATCGTGGATTCCCTGCGCCCCGGCGGGCCCGCCGCCGAGGCCAAGCCGGCGTTGCTCGAGGGCGACCTCATCGTGGCCGTCGGCGGCCGGCCGGTGAAGGATGTCGCCGCGCTGCGCGCCCTTTCCCGCGAGCTCCTCAAGGACAAGACCGAGCCGGAGGCGACGCTGGTCTCCTTCGTGCGCGGGACCGCCGAATACCTCGCCGTCGTGCGCATCGGACCCGAGGTGGACGCGGCCGTCGCGCCCCGGGCCGCGCGCCCGTGGGCCGGTTTCGCCAGCCAGGTGCTCAGCGCCGAGCTGGCCAAGGCGCTCGGGCTTAAGGGCAAGGCCGGTATCCGCGTCACGCAGGTGGCCCCCGGTTCGAACGCCGCGCAGGCCGGCCTGAAGGTCGGCGACCTGTGCTTCAAACTGGACGGCAAGGTCATCCCCGCGCGTCGGCCGGAGGACGCCGAGGTCTTCGCCGCGTTGATCCGCGAGTACCCGGTCGGAGCGGAGATCGAGCTCGAGGGTCAGCGCGACGGCCAGCCGCTCAAGCTGACGCTCAAGCTCGCGGAACGTCCCGTGCCGGCGGGCGAGTTGCCCGCTTTCAAGGACCCGCGCTTCGGGTTCTCCGCGCGGGAACAGGGCGCGGACGACAAGGAGGCCCGCCAAGGGGAGGGCGAGCACGCCGGCCTCGCGATCGCCAAGGTCGAGCGCTCCGGTTGGGCCGACCTGGCCGGGCTTCGCGCCGGCGACCTGCTGCTCGCCGTCAACGGCCAGCCCGTCGCCGACCTCGCCGCGCTGCGCGCCATCCTCGCGCGTCTGGCGCAGGAGAGACCCCGGCACGTCGTCCTCCAGGTCCGCCGCTCCATCTCCGGCGCCTTCCTGGAGTTCGAACCCGATTGGAACGCCCTCGAGGCGGCCAAGTGAACCCCTTCCCCATGAGAACCCCCATCGCCTCCCTCCTGCTCCTGCTCACCGGCCTGACCGGCCTCGGCGCCGCCGACCAGAAGATCGAGGAGACCGCCCGCCGCCTGGCCAAGTCGCACGCCGACGCCGTCGTCACCGTGCGCGCGACCGTCGCCCTCACGATGGCCGCCGGCGACGCCCCGTCGCAGTCCCGTGACCAGAGCGTCGAGGAGTTCGGCACCGTGGTCACCGCCCAGGGTCTCGTCATGATCTCGGCCTCGTCGATCGATCCCGCCACCGCGATGGACGGCCGCACCGTCAACATGCGGGGCGCCCAGGTGAAGCTCGCCGTCACCAGCGAGGTCAAGGAAGCCCGCATCATCCTCGCCGACGGCACCGAGATCCCGGCCACCGTCGTGTACAAGGATCGCGACCTGAACCTCGCCTTCCTCGCCCCCGACGCCGGCGCCGAGGAGGCCAAGGACGCCAAGTTCCTGCCCATCGACACCTCGGAGGAGCAGGCGCTCGGCGTGCTCGACGAGGTCGTGGTCCTGTCCCGGCTCGACAAATCGCTGGGGCGCGCCGCCGCCGTCGAGTGCGACTATGTCCGCGCGGTCATCGCCAAGCCCCGCCGGTTCCTCGCGATCCACCTGCCGACCACCGGCCTGCCGGTCTTCGCCCTGGGGGGCCGCTTCGCTGGTTTCACCACCGTGCGCTTCGGCGGCGCCGGCGAGGCCGAAGGCATCGCGGCCGCGCCGGTCGTGCTCCCC
>JBEGOO010000059.1:0-4951 GCA_041182045.1 Verrucomicrobiota bacterium | reverse complement strand
AGCGCAAGATGCTCGAGATCCAGGCCGGCGCCGAGACCCAGAAGATCGACGAGGACTTCCTCCTCGCGCTCGAGCACGGCATGCCCCCCGCGGGCGGCCTCGGCATCGGCATCGACCGCCTCGTGATCCTGCTGACCGGCGCGGCCAACATCCGCGACGTCATCCTGTTCCCGACGCTCGCGCCCGAGAAGCAGGCCTGAGCCCTTCCCCTTGCCCTGGTTCCTCCATCTCGCCCTCCGCCAGCTCTTCCCGCCCGGTAAGCGCTTCCCGGCGTTCGCGACGGTCTCGATCCTCGGCGTGGCCCTCGGCGTCGCGACCTTGCTCGTGGTGCAGACGGTGATGAACGGTTTCGGCGAGGAGCACCGCAAGCGCATCCGCGAATCCTTCGGCGATTGCCAGGTCGTGGCCGACCGCCCGCTGGCCCGGCCCGACGAGCTGGTCGCCCAGCTCCGCCGCGCGCCCGAGGTCGCCTCCGCCACCGCCTACGCCGAAGGCCCCGCGCTCGCGCGCCGCGGCGATTTCTCCGGCGTGGCCGCCGTCCGCGGCATCGACCCGACCGACCCCGCGCAGCCGGCGCGCCGGTACATCCACGGCGGCTCCTTCGACGACCTCGACGACGGGCGCGTGATCCTCGGCCTGGGGCTGGCGCAGCAGCTGCGCGTGCGCATCGGCGACAAGATCGAGCTCTGGTCGCCGGCGATGGCCGAGCGGGCGGAGAAGGGCAAGGCGCCCCTGCCGGCCGAGTTCGAGGTCTGCGCCATCCTCCGCACCGGCTTCACCGAGGTGGACAACGCCGCCGCGCTGATCCCGCTCCGTCGCTTCCGCGAGATCTGGAACCTCGGCCCGCGCGCCCACGGCGTCATCCTGCGGCTCAAGGAGCCCGCCCGCGCCGAGGAGATCGCCGGCCGCCTCAACGTCGGCCACCCCGACCTGGTCTTCCGGCCGTGGCAGGCGATCAAGCGCAACTTCCTCGAGGCGATCCGCTTCGAGAAGACGATGCTCTTCTTCCTGATGTTCATCATCACGCTGGTCGCGTCCTTCTCGATCGGCAGCACCTTGTTCTCCGCCGTCATCCGCCGCTCCCGCGAGGTCGGCGTCCTCGCCGCGCTCGGCGCCGGCCGCGGCGCGCTCCTCGCGCTCTTCGGCCTGCAGGGCCTGCTCATCGGCGCGCTGGGCACGGGCCTCGGTTTCCTGCTGACCGGGGGCATTCTCTGCTTCCGCGACGACATTCTCCGCGCGATCAACGCGGTCTTCGGCGACGGCGACATGGTCGCCAGCGTCTACCAGTTCGCGAACATCCCGCTGCACTACGACCCGGCCGACTTCGTGGCGGCCGGCGTCTTCACCCTGCTCGTCACGACGTTGGCGGGCTTCGTCCCGGCCCTCTGGGCGGCCGGGCGCAAACCTTCGGAGGCCATGCGCGATGCCTGAGCTCGTCCTCCAGGCCAAGGGGCTCGCGAAGGCCTTCGCCGCGCCGGCCGGTCCATTGCCCGTGTTGACCGCCGTCTCGCTCGAGGTCCGCGCGGGCGAGTCCGTCTCGATCCGCGGTTCGTCCGGTTCCGGCAAGACCACCTTGCTCCAGCTGCTCGGCGGCCTCGATCTCCCGGACGCCGGCGAGGTCCGCGTGGCCTGCGACGGCGGGCTCGTGGCCCCGCGCAGCCGGTTGGGCCGCGGCGTCGGCTTCGTCTTCCAGAACTACCAGCTCATGCCCGAGCTGACCGCGCTCGAGAACGTCGCCCTCGCCGCCCGGATCGTCGGCGTACCGGCCGCCGCGGCCACCGCGGCCGCCCGCGAGCTCCTCGGGCTGGTCGGCCTCGCCGCCCGCGCCGACCATCTGCCCTCCCGCCTTTCCGGCGGCGAATGCCAGCGCGTCGCCCTGGCCCGCGCGCTGGTCAACCGTCCGGCGGTGCTCCTGGCCGACGAGCCGACGGGCAACCTCGACGAACGCACGGCGGAGGAGATCATGCGCCTGCTGCTCGACATCGTGGCCGCCCGCGGCCTGGCCTTGGTCCTGGTGACGCATAGCCGCGAGTTCGCCGAGCGCGCGTCGCGTCGCCTGGTGCTCTCCGGCGGGGTCCTTTCGCCCGCCTGATTTGACAATCCGGCGGCCGGCGGTTGGGTAGCGTCACCATGAACGCCGCCCTGACCCCCGCCCAATTGCTCGCCTCCTTGGAATGGCGCTACGCCACCAAGGCCTTCGACACCCGCAAGCTGCCGGACGCCACCTGGGCCGCGCTCGAGGAGTCGCTCCGCCTCACGCCGTCCTCCTACGGCCTCCAGCCCTGGAAGTTCCTCGTGGTCACCGACCCCGCGGTCCGCGCCAAGCTCCGTCCGGTCTCCTGGAACCAGACCCAGGTCACCGACGCCTCCCACCTCGTGGTCTTCGCCCGTCGCACCGAAGTGACGGAGAAAGACGTGAACGACTTCTTCAACCAGATGGTCGGCGAGCGTAACGCCGACGCGACCAAGCTCGAACCGTACCGCCAGATGATGCTCGGCGGCGTGGTGAACGGCAAGGATGCCGCCGGTCAGAAGGAATGGGCCGCCCGTCAGCTCTACATCGCCCTCGGCCAGCTCATGGGCGCCGCCGCGGCCCTCGCGGTGGACACCTGCGCGCTCGAAGGCATCGACCCCGCCGCCTACACCGAGATCCTCGGTCTCAAGGGCACGGGCTACGAGGTCGTCGTCGCCTGCGCCGTCGGTTACCGCTCGGCGGACGACAAGTACGCGCAGATGAAGAAGATCCGCTACCCCAAGGCCCGCGTCATCGCGCGGGTCTGAGCCCGCTCAGCTCCGCGTCGCCCACCGGGCAAACTCGTCGTCGTCCGCCAGGACGGGCGGGTCGCCGTATTCCGTCGACAGGAGGTTGCGGTAGGCCTCGTCCGCGAAGCGCCGGCAATGCAGCAGCACGCGGGCGGTCTGCCCGGGCGCGCGGACGAGCCGGCCCAGCGCCTGGTTGACCTTGCGCATGCCGGGCCGGACGTACGCCAGCGCGAACGCGTCCTCGACGCCGTCGTTGGCGTACATCTTGCGGCGCGCCTCCTGCAGCGCGTTCACCTCGGGCAGGGCCGGGCCGACGATCACCGCCGAACGGATGCGCCCGCCCAGCATGTCGACCCCTTCGCCGAGCGAACCTCCGAGGATCAGGCAGAGGATGGTGTGGCGGTTGAGCGAGTCCTCCACGAAGCGGGCCGTCCCGTCCGGGCCGAGCCCGCGCGGCTGCAGGGCGACGTCCGCCTTCGGGTCGAGGTTCGCCAGTTCCTGGCCGACGCCTTCGGCGTATTTGTAGGACGGGAAGAAGGCCGCCACGGCTCCCTCCTGCGACAGGCGCAGCAAGGCGGCGGCGGTGCGCGCCAGGTGGGTCTCGCGCGTCTTCAGGCGCGTGTCGACGCGGCCGTCGATCGCCACGGTGTACGCGCCTTGGCGCCAGGGCGCGAGGGCGTCGACCTTCGCGAGGGCGTCGCCGTCGAGCCCGCATTCGTTGGCCAGCGCGCCGCGGGGGCCGGGCGTCGCCGTCATCAGCAGCGCATGCCCGAACTTCAGGAGCCGCTCGCCGGTCGCCTTGGCCGCCGAGAGGCAATCCAGGCTCAGCATGCCCGGGCGCGGGGACCAGAGCAGCCAGCCGAGGTCGGCCGCCTCGAGGCGCTCGGACCACGTGGCCGCGTTCCAGAGCCCCTGGCGGGTGAGGTCCGTCAGGTCGTCGGTGTTGAACGGCTGGTTCGCCGCGAGCTCCGCCAGCCGTTCCGCCAGTCCCATCGCCTCCAGCCGGTCGTCGGGCGAGACCGCGTCGGCCTTCGGCAGGCGGCCCAGGAAGTCGGCCCAGTCCTGCGTGGCGCGGATCCACGGTTCCGGCGCGCGATGGCGCACCAGCTCGTGGGCCAGGTCGGCCGCGTCCTGGGCCGCGTCGCGCAAGGACAGGCACTCCGCCGCGCGGTCCGGCAGGTTGTGCGCCTCGTCGACGATGAGGGCCGTGTCGGCCTCGTCCCACCCGGGTACGTTCTCGAGCGCCGCGCGGTTGCGGGGCGAGAAGACGTAGTTGTAGTCGCAGATCACCACCTCGGCGTGCGCGAGCATCGCCTTCGTGATGTCCCAGGGCGGCACGCCCGCCAGGCGGCCGAGCTCGCGGATGCGGCGGAGGTTCGAACCATCCTCGAGCAGGGCCTGCGGGTCGAGGCCGGCCCGCGCCCAGTTGCGGCGGATCTCCTCGGGATCGTCCGGCATGCCCTCGACCTCGTGCTCCGCCCGCGGGCGCAGCACCAAGGCGCGCAGCTCGGACGGCTTCGCCAGGCGGCGGAGTTCCTGCAGCACCTGCAGCTGGCCCGTGCCTTTGCCCGTGAGGTAGAGCAGGCGACCGGCGCGGCCACCCCGCAGCAACGCGAGCCCGTGGCGCAACGCGGCCGAGGTCTTGCCGAAACCCGTGGGCGCGACCAGCAGGCGCGTCGACGATTCCAGACCGGCCTGGTCGAGGTCGGCGCACCCCTGCAGCCATTCAGGCCGCGGCTCCTTGAACGGCAGGCGGTCGGGCAGGCACAGCAGGCGCGCGTGGCTGGCGCGCCGGTTCTCCGCGTGCGCCGCGATCGTCTCCGCCTGCTTCAGGAGGTCCGCCTCCGCGGAAGCCGGCAAGGCGACGGCCTGTTGCTCGCCGCTGGTCAGGTCGACGAAGACGACCTCGCCCAGCACCGCCAGCGTGGCGGGGTCCAGGCGCGCGGCGTGGCAGTAGAGGGTGAGCTGCAGGAAATGGTGCGGGTAGCGTTGGAGCAGCTGGTCCGACCGGCGGGGCAGGGATTGGCTGATGGTCTTCACCTCGCGGATGCGCACCGTGCCCGCGGACTCGCGCCATTGGTCGGCGCGGCCCGTCACGACCAGCGTCCAGCCCAGCGCCCGCACCTCGCAGTTCGCCGCGCGCTCGAACGTCCAGCCCGCCTGCTCGGCCTCGGCTTGCCGGCGCAGC
>JBEGOO010000058.1:0-3077 GCA_041182045.1 Verrucomicrobiota bacterium | reverse complement strand
CCGAAGGCGACGCCGTTCAGCTTGAGGCGATAGTCGATCAGCGTGCCTTGGCCCATGACGATCGGGCGCGGGGTCAGGATCTTGAACTCGAGCTCGGCCGGGGTGATGGCTTCGAGGTTCTCGGCCTTGGAGAAGAACTCGAAGACCTGTTCCACCGGCAGGGCGAGGAGGTTGCTCTCGAAGTAGCGATGAACGCCGCGCGGCAGGGAGTTCGGGGTCGAGAGGTGGTCTCGACGGTGCTTGCGGATGACTTCGCTGTAATCGGCCACGGGATGGGGGGAACGGCGGTAGGCTGGCGGACCGGAGGAGGGGTGTCAAGGGGTCGGCAGGTGAAAGGGCTTGCCGACCGAGGGAAGCGGGTTTCCCTTGGAGGACTCCCCCCGGCCATGTCCTTCTCCCGCAACCGTCACGGCGCCTTCGGCACCAACAAGCCCCGCCCCATCGGCCGAGTCTTCGACCCCGCCCCGAAGCCCCAGCCGCTCGAGGACAAGCCCAAGGGTCCGACCTTCGCGGACAAGCTCATCCAGTATTCCCAGCCGATCCTCGAGCAGGCCGGCAACAACCACACCGCCGCCAAGGGCGCGATGAACGTGGCCATCCTCATCTGGAACGCCGCCATCGAGGGCGAGGAGAAGATCGCCGCCGCCAAGAAGACCCTCGCCGCCCTGCCCGGCGCCACCGTCACCCAGGTCGAGGAACTCGTGACCACCATGGTCGCCCGCAAGAACGAGATGTTCCCCGAGGAGAAGCTCAGCGTGACCAATTTCGTCCTGAAGTTCAGCCACCGCAAGGGCGCCCAGTTCCGCGTCTCGGCCGTGAACATCAACCCGGAAGGCGTCCAGAAGGCCGACCTCTCGGACATCGTCAAGGTCGGCGTCTGACCACGAGTCCGGCGTTTTCCCGTTTGCGGTCGCCGGGCCGGGGCTTGATTGTGCCCGCATGGCCACCGTCGCCCTCCGCCAAGCCGAACTCGTCAACGAAGGCCGCCGCTTCGTCGCGGACGTCCTCCTGCGCGACGGGCTGATCGAACGCATCGGCACCCTGCCCTCGGACCGGAAGTTCGACCAGGAACTCGACCTCGCCGGCAAGCTGCTGCTGCCCGGCCTGATCGACGACCAGGTGCATTTCCGCGAGCCCGGCCTCACCCACAAGGCCTGCATCGCCAGCGAGGCCCGCGCCGCCGTGGCGGGCGGCGTCACCTCGTTCATGGAGATGCCGAACACGAACCCGCCGGCGACCACCCTCGAGGAACTCGAGAAGAAGTACGCCATCGCCGCGGCCACGTCCGTCGCCAACCACTCCTTCTTCCTCGGCGCGACGAACACCAACCTCGACGTGGTCAAGGCCATGGACCCGCGCCGCATCTGCGGGGTCAAGGTCTTCATGGGCTCCTCGACCGGCGACATGCTCGTCGACGCGGCCACCACCCTCGAAGGCATCTTCCGCCACTCCCCCGCCCTCATCGCCACGCACTGCGAGGACACCCCGACCATCAAGGCCGCCGAGGCCGCGGCCAAGGCTCGCTGGGGCGAGGACGTCCCGGCCGCCGAGCACGCGCGCATCCGCTCGGCCGACGCCTGCTACGCCTCCTCGTCGATGGCCGCCGAGCTCGCCCGGCGCCACGACGCCCGCCTGCACATCCTGCACATCACCACCGCCAAGGAACTCTCCCTCTTCAGCGCCGCGCCGCTCCAGGGCAAGCGCCTCACCGCCGAGGCCTGCGTGCATCACCTTTGGTTCGCCGAGGAGGACTACGCGCGCCTCGGCCACCGCATCAAGTGCAACCCGTCCGTGAAGACCGCCGCGGATCGCGCCGCGGTGCGCGCCGCCGTGGCCGCCGGCGTCATCGATGTGATCGCGACCGACCATGCCCCGCACACCCGGGAGGAGAAGGCCCAGACGTACTTCAAGGCGCCCTCGGGCCTGCCGCTCGTGCAGCACTCGCTGCAGGTCCTGCTCGACCTGGTCGCGCAAGGCGCGCTGACGCTCGAGACCGCCGTGCAGCGCGCCTGCCACGCCCCCGCCACGCTGTTCGGGGTCGAACGACGCGGCTTCCTCCGCGAAGGCTACGCCGCCGACCTCGTGGTCGTGGATCCTCGCCGCCCCTACACGGTTTGTCCGGACAACACCCTCTACCAGTGCGGTTGGTCGCCGCTCGAAGGCCACACCTTCGGCGCCACCATCGAACGGACTTTCGTCAACGGCGCCTGCGTCTTCGCGGACGGCAAGGTCCGCGCGGACGCCCCGAAGGGGATGAGGCTGAGCTTTGAGGGAAATGCTAGGTAGCGGCGGTTGGCGGTTAGCGGTTGGAAACGCAAAGAAGCAGGAGGTGGTGGCGACGACGCGCCCTTGTCTTCCCTTGCCCTACGGCGGCGCGCTGAATCGCACAACTAAACCGCCAACCGCCCTACTCTACTCCTCCTGTCCTTGCCACCAGACCCTACCTCCCCCTATTAGTCCGCCGTGTTCACCCTGCTCAAGACCGACACGACGACGGCCGCGCGCCTCGGCGTCCTGAAGACCCCCCATGGGGAGGTCCGCACGCCGGTCTTCATGCCGGTCGGCACCCAGGCCACGGTCAAGGGCCTCTCGCCCCAGCAGGTCGCCGAGACGGGCGCCCAGATCCTGCTCAGCAACACCTACCACCTGAACCTCCGCCCGGGTCGCGAGATCGTCCGCGCCGCCGGCGGTCTCCACCAGTTCATGCACTGGGACAAGCCGATCCTGACCGACAGCGGCGGCTTCCAGGTCTTCTCGCTCGCGAAACTCCGCACGATCACCGACGAGGGCATCCATTTCAGCTCCCACCTCGACGGCAACAAGCTGTTTCTCGACGTGAAGGACTGCTTCGACATCCAGGACGCGCTGGGGTCCGACATCGCGATGGTGCTCGACGAATGCCCGCCCTACCCGTGCGACCGCGCTTCGTGCGAGGTCGCGGTGACCCGCTCGATCCGCTGGGCGAAGGAGATGCTCCAACTGGCCAAGGACCGCGGTTTCCTCGCCTCGGGCCGCCACCTCTTCTGCATCAACCAGGGCTCGGTCTACGACGACCTCCGCATCCGCTGCGCCGAGGA
>JBEGOO010000057.1:0-6221 GCA_041182045.1 Verrucomicrobiota bacterium | reverse complement strand
GGATCTTGCCCGTCTCGGTGACGTAGCGCGACAGGGCCTCGGGTTCGGTGAAATCGAAGTCGAGGGGGTTGCGGGAACGCTTGAGCTTACCTTCGGTGGTCATGGGAGGTTTGGAAGTAAGGGACGGCGGGCCAAGGGCAAGGAGAAATGGGTACAGGAAAAGCCAAGGGCTGGGGCTAGGGCTTGGGCCAGGGACAGTAATAGCGGCAAGAAAAAGGGGGTATTTGCCCGTTTTTGCAAAGAAACGCTGCCTTCCCCTACCCTGTCGCTGCCCATTTCCTATCCCGGGCCCTAGCCCCGGCCCAAGCCCTAGCCCTCTTCGGTGACTCTTCAGGCCCTCTTCAGCCCGATCAAAAACTCCTTATTCCCCTCCCCTCCTTCGATGGGAGATGGGATCACGCCGAGCACGGTCGCACCGGGCAGGCCGGCGCCGGTGGCGGTCAGGGCCTCGACGACACGGGCGTGGATGGCGGGGTCCTTGATGATCCCGCGGCCCTTGTCGGCCTCGGCCTTGGTCGCCTCGAACTGGGGCTTGATGAGGGCGACGAGGTGCCCGCCCGGCCCTACCCGCTGCCAGGCGACCGGCAGGATGAGGTTCAGGGAGATGAACGAGAGGTCCATCACGACGATGCCATACGTCGCCTGGGGCAGTTCGACGGCGTTGAGCTCGCGGGCGTTGAACTTCTCGAAGTTGCGCACGCGCGGGTCGGAGCGGAGCTTCGCGTGCAGCTGGGCGGTGCCGACGTCGACGCAGGTCATGTCGGCCACGCCGCGCTGGAGGAGGCAGTCGGTGAAGCCGCCGGTGGAGGCGCCGACGTCGAGGCCGTGGAGGCCGGCGACGGGGATGGCGAAATGGTCGAGCGCCGCGGTGAGCTTCTCGCCGCCGCGCGAGACGAAGCGGGGCGGTTGGTCGACGGTGAGCGCGGCGTCCTCGGGGAAGGACTGCGAGGCTTTCTGCACCACGCTGTCGGGGCCGGAACGCACCTTGCCGCCGAGGATCAGGGCCTGGGCCATCGACCGGGAAGGCGCGAGGCCGAGCTTCACGAGGAGCTCGTCGGCGCGGATTCTGCCGGGCTTGGCGGCCATGGCCTCAGTCGAGGAAACCCGTCAGCGGAGAGGTCGGCTGCGCGGTGACGGAACCGGCGCCCAGGCCGGCCTCGCGGGCGGCGCGGCCGGCCTCGACGGCGAGCCGGAAGGCGCGGGCCATCGCGAGCGGGTCGCCGGAGGAGGCGATCGCGGTGTTCACGAGGACCGCGTCGGCGCCCAGCTCGAGGGCCTCGGCGGCGTGCGACGGCGCGCCGATCCCGGCGTCGACGATCACGGGCACGCGGGCCTGCTCGATGATGATGCGGAGGAAGTCCCGGGACAACAGGCCGCGGTTGGAGCCGATGGGCGCGCCGAGCGGCATGACCGCGGCGGCGCCGACCTCCTCGAGGCGCTTGGCCAGCACGGGGTCGGCGTGGATGTACGGCAGGACCGTGAAGCCCTTCTTCACCAGCTCGCGGCAGGCCGCGAGGGTCTCCACGGGATCGGGCATCAGGTACTTCGGGTCCGGGTGGATCTCGAGCTTGAGCCAGGAGGTCTGCAACGCCTCGCGGGCCAGCTCGGCGGCGAAGATCGCCTCCTGTGCGGTGCGGACCCCGGAGGTGTTCGGCAGGATCAGGTGCCGGGAGCGGTCGAGCGCGGAGAGGATGCCGTCGTCGGCCGCATCGAAGCGCACGCGTTTGATCGCCATCGTGACGACCTCGGCGCCGGACGCGTCCAGCACGTCGCGGAGCTGGGCCGCGGAGGCGTACTTGCCCGTGCCCGTGAGGAGGCGCGAGGCGAAGGTGCGGTCGGCGATGCGGAGCGAGGCCATCGGAAGGCACACAATCCCAGACCCGGCGGGCTTGTCCAGCCCGCGCGCGGGAAACTAGGCGCCGACCGCCGCCACGAGGGCGCGGGCCGCGGCCTCCGGGTCGGCCGCCAGGGCGATGGCGCCGCTGACCGCGATGCCGTGGGCGCCGAGGGCCCGCAAGGCGGGGAAGTCCGCCGCCGTGACGCCGCCGATGGCGAACGCCGGGCGCGGGGCGGCCGCGGCGATCAACGCCGCGAGCGAGTCCGCCGAATGCACCGGGGCCAGCTTCGCCTTGCTGGTCGTGGGGCGGAACGGACCGACGCCCACGTAGTCGACGCGGGTCGCGCCGAGGCGGGCGAGGTGCGCGGGGAAGTTCAAGGTGGCGCCGACGATCGCCGCCTCGCCGAGCTCGCGCCGGGCCTCGGCGGGCGTCGCGTCCTCGGCGCCGAGGTGCACGCCGTCCGCGCCCGCGAGCCGGGCCACGCGCGGGGAATCGTTCACGACGCAGGTGGCGCCCCGCTCGCGGCAGAGCGCGACGACCGCGCGGGCGAGCGCGACCCACTCGGCCTCGGGCCGCCCCTTCGCGCGGACCTGGATCCAGCGCACGCCGCCGCGCAAGGCCGCGCGGGCCTGCTCCGGATGCGAGAGCGGCGAGGCGTCCAGCGTCAGGAACTGCAGGCGCGGGGTCACGACGCGGGGCTCAGTACTTGCGGAGAAGCGGACGCGGGGTCGGCGACCAGGCGCGCTCGATCTCGAGGAAGGCTTTCACCGGATGCTCCGCGCCCCAGACCTCGCCGAGGAACGCGATGCCGTCGAAACCGAGCTCGCGGGCCTGCGCCGCGGTCTGCGCGGTGACGCCGCCGAGGGCGTAGACCGGGCACCCGCCTTGCGCGCGCCAATGGCTCCGGATCGCGGCCAGCTCGAGCACGGTGCGCTGCGGCTGGTAGCCGGACTTGGAGACGGAGGGGAAGAGCGGGCTGAGCAGCGCGTAGGAACAAGCGCCGGCGGTCTGCTGCAGCTCGTCGTAGGAGTGGCAGGAGCAGCTGAGCGCGAGCTCCTTGGGCCAGGCGCGGTGGCGACGCTCGCCGGCGCGCAGGTGGACGCCGCCGAGCGGTCGGGCGAGCGCGAGCTCGGGCCGGCCGTGCAGGACGAGGCGCGACCAGTAGGCCTTCGGCAGCGCGTCGATGAACTCGAGGTGCTCGGCGTCGGTCCAATCGTACTCGCGGAGGTGGAAGCGCGCGAGGCCGGCGTCGAGCAGCGCCCGCGTCGTCTTGAGCATGGCGCGCCGGTCGACGTACTTGCCGTTGGGGCTGATGAGCACGAGGTTGGCCGGGGCGGGAGCCTCGGGTTTCGACGCGAAGAGTTCCTTGACGAAGCGGAGCATAGGTTCAGCCGCCTTGGGCGGCGCGGATGACGAGGACGTGGGCGCCCTCGGAAAGCGGTTGTTCGGACCAACGGGAGCGCGGGACGACCTGGCCGTCGACGGCGGCGGCCACGGCCGGCTCCTGCGCGACGCCCAGCTCCTGGAGGAGGGCGGCGAGGTGGGCGGCGGCGGTTTCCCGGGGCTCGTCGTTGACGTGGACGCGCATGCGTGGGACGAACCTGCCCCCGCCCGGGGCCGCTGGCAAGCGGAGGTTTGGGGTTGCGAGGGGTCCGGGGAGCCCTTCCCTAGCCCGCATGAGCCTCCTCCGCATCCTCTGCCTCTGCGCCCTGGCCACGACGGCCTGCACCGGCCAGACCGCCGCCGACAAGCCCGCCGCCCAGCCGACCCCCTCTCCCATGAAAGAAACCACCGAAGCCGTCCCGAACGTCATCATCCACACGAACTACGGCGACATGACCGTCGAGTTCTGGCCCGACGTGGCCCCGAAGACCGTCGCCAACTTCCTGAAGCTCTCCCGCGAGGGCTTCTACACCGGCACGGCCTTCCACCGCATCATCAAGGGCTTCATGATCCAGGGCGGCTGCCCCAACTCCAAGGTCGGCGCCCGCGGCGTCGCCGGCACCGGCGGCCCCGGCTACCAGATCAAGGCCGAGTTCAACAACCGCGCCCACGTGAAGGGCGTGCTCTCCATGGCCCGCTCGGCCGACCCGGACAGCGCCGGCAGCCAGTTCTTCATCTGCCACGGCGACGCGTCCTTCCTGAACAACAAGTACACCGCCTTCGGCAAGCTCGTGGCGGGCGAGGAAGTCCTCAACAAGATCGCGGCCGTCCCGTGCGTGGGCCAGGAACGCTCCACCCCGACCGAGCGCGTCGAGATCAAGTCCGTCGAGATCGTGGGCGAAGCCCCGGCGAAGGACGCGAAGGCCAAGTAAACGGTCCTCGCGGCCAAAAGAAAGCCGCCCCGACCGGGGCGGCTTTTTCATGCCCGCGGAGGCCGGGGCTCAGGGCGTCAGCAGACCGCGATCCTTCATCCACGCCACGAGGACGTTGGTCCACTCCTTGGCGGCGAGGCAGCGGTCGGAGGCGCCCCAACCGTGGCCGCCCTTGGACCAGACGTGGACCTCGGCGCTGCCGCCGAGCGACTTGAGCTTCGCGGCGAGGGCCATCGAGCCTTCCGCCGGGTACGGGTCGTCGGCGCTGTGCGCGAAGAAGGCCGGCACCGGCTTCGGGCCCTTCGGCGGGACGACGCCGTCGGGACCTTCGCGCAGGACGCTGTCGGGCTTGTCCTTTTCGAAGAGGTAGGCCGGGTAGACCATGACGGCGAAATCCGGGCGGACCGCGTCGGCGGCGGCGGGCGCGTAGGCGACGCGCGCGGCGAGGTTGCCGCCGGCGGAGAAACCGAGGATGCCGACCTTCTTCGGGTCGGCGTTCCATTCGGCGGCATGGGCGCGCACGAGCTCGAGCGTCCGGCGGGCGTCGAGCACGGGCACGACCCACGGCTGGTCGTTGCTGCGACGCGGGACGCGGTAGCGGAGCACCACGGCGCCGACGCCCGCGGCGTTGAGGCGGCGGGCCACCTCGGCGCCTTCATGCTCCTCGGCGAGGATGCCGTACCCGCCGCCGGGGCAGACGACGATGAGCGGGGCGTTCGGCTTGGCGGCCGGCCAGACGACGAACTCGGGGATCATCACGTCCGTGCGGTGGCCGTTCTTGTTGAGGATGCCCTTGGGGTCCTGGCCCGGCTTGGGCGCGAGGGTCTCCGCGGGCGGCGCGTCCTTCCAGACCGGGAGCGGCGGCAACGGTTCGGCCAGCAGGAAGGCCGGCAGGGACAGGCAGGCGAGGAGCGTGGTTTTCATTCGTGGCGAAGGGCTTCGATGGGGTCGAGTCGGGCCGCGCGCAGCGCGGGGTAGACGCCGGCGACGAGGCCGACGACCACGGAGAAGGAGAGGCCCTGCAGCATGATGAGCCAGTCGAACTTGGCGACGACCCCGGTGGGGACGGCCTGCATCAGGACGAAGTTCATGACCCAGACGATGCCCATGGAGACGGCCAGGCCGAGGAGGCCGCCGAGCACGGAGATCACCGCGGCCTCGGCGAGGAACTGCAGGAAGAGGTCGGAGCCGCGGGCGCCGACGGCCTTGCGCACGCCGATCTCGCGGATGCGCTCGTTGATGGACGCCAGCATCACGTTCATGATGCCGATGCCGCCGACGAACAGGGAGATGCCCGCGACGCCGCCGAGGGAGAGCTTGAAGGCGACCTCGGTCTTGCGGAAGTCCTCGAGCGTCTGCTCGTTCGTGTTGAGCGTGAAGTCGCGCAGGCCGTTGTGGGTCTGCAGGAGGGTGCGCTCGACCTGCTCCACGGCGTAGGCGAGGTCGTCGCCGGAGGCCACCTGGAGCCCCAGGCCGCTGAGCTTGTCGTTGCCGTTGAACTTCGAGGTGGCGGTCGAGATCGGGACGTAGACGCCGCTGTTGCGCCAGCGCCACATGCCGCCGCCCCCGCTCTTGCGGTTGGCCGAGCGGATCTCCATCCCGGCGCCCTCGATGTTGTTGAGCAGCCCGACGACGGTGAAGCGCTTGCCCTTCACGCGGATCACCTTGCCGATCGGGTCGACGTTCGCGGGGAAGAGGTCGTTCGCGATCGAGGAGCCCAGGACGCAGACGTCCGTCTTGTGCAGGATGTCGAGGTCGCTGATGAAGCGCCCCTGGCCCGGGTCGACCCAGCGCTTGGCCACCGGCAGGTAGTCGGGGGTGACGCCGGTGATCATCGTGTTCACCTCGCGGCCGTCGAAGGTCAGCTTCTCGAAGCCCACGCGGGCCTCGGGGGAGACGTGGCGGACGATCGGGATCGTCGCCTTGATCTGCTCGACGTCGCGCATCGTGATGCCCTCGGAGAGCTCGGCGAGGTGCTCCTGCTCCTTCGGCAGGGACTGCTTGTCGACGGTGATCTTCTCGATGCCGCCCATGGCGTCGACGAACTGGCGGAAGTTGCCGACCATCC
>JBEGOO010000056.1:0-2960 GCA_041182045.1 Verrucomicrobiota bacterium | reverse complement strand
GCGACGCACGGGGCGTAGTGGTGGCGCTCGAGGTGCTCGATGTCCTTGCGGGAGACCAGGTTGATCTTCTCGTTCCACTCGCGGTGCAGCGCGGCCATGGCCGTGAGCTGATCCCACTGGGCGGGGGTGACTTCGGGGAAGAGCGGAACGAGGGCCTGCATGCGGAAGGGCGGTGAGCGTGCCGCCGCCGGGGCCGGTGGCAAGGACGGTTCAGCGCCGGCCCGGGGTCAGGGCCTCGCGGAGGCGCCCGATCTGCTCCAGCCGGGTCTGCACCGCGGTCCGGTCCTCCTCGCGGGTGGCCAGGTGGATGCGGGCGTTCCAGCGCAGGTACTCCTTGGTCAGGTGCCGCCGCGCGGGCTCGAGCTCCCAGTCGCGGCGCAACCCCAGCTCGCTCGCCAGCGCCAACGCCGCCGGCTCCAGCCGGTCCAGCACGTCGCCCGTCGTCCGCGGCGCGCGCTTGCGTCCGCCCGCCGCCGGCCGTCGTCCGCGGCGCACGTGCGCGACGTAGGCCGCGAACTGCGCGAGGGTCATCCCCAGCCCGTCCAGCGCGAGCGTCAGCTCCAGTCCGAACTCCCGGCCCGCCGCGGCCAGGAAGGCCGCGGGCGTCGTCCGTCCGAGCGCGTCGCGCAGCGTCGCGGCGGGGTCGACCTTCCGCGGCGGCACGCGGGTCAGCTTGCCGACGACCCACGCGACGCGTTCGACGTCGCGGGCTCCGGCCGGGGCCGCGGGCATCGTCGTCCGGCGACGGGCGCGCCGCCGCGGGGCCGCGGCCGGTCGGCGGAAGGCCCACCAGGCCGCGCCGAGCAGGGCGAGCAGGCCGGTCGCGCCGACGGGGAGGAGCCAGGCGCCCATGGTCAACCGAGGTCCACCTTCGCGACGTTGAGCGAGCCGCGGCCGGCGCCGTTGTCGCGCAGTTCGATGACCAGCGGCTTGCCGGTGCCGAGGTCGCGGAATTCCGCGCGCATGATGCCGTCGAGGTCGTACGCGAAGGTCACCTCGATCGCCTGGTCGGCGGGCCGGCCCGGGGGCAGCGGCATCTCGACCTCCGCCACGCGCAGCACGAGCGTCGGGTCCGACTCGGGGATCGCCGACTGCGTGACCTCGCAGGTCAGCACGCGCTGGTCGTCCTCGACGGTGTAGTAGGTGCGGGTGCGCGAGACCGGCAGCTTCTCGCCCTTGGCGATGATGATGCTGTTCTCGAGCAGGCCGTCCGCGTCGACCGCCAGGGTGCCGTAGTAGTGCGGGGCGATGTCCTGGAAACCGATGGCCGCGGCCTGCCGGCGCTGGCCCGGCGAGAGCTTCGCGGGGTCGGCCTTGTGGGCCGCGTAGAGCGCGGCGCCGAGCGCCACCGCCGTGTCCGGGTCGCGCAGCACCGGTTCGCGGCCGAACACGCGGGCGACCGCCGCGCGCACCGCCGGCACGCGGCAGCTGCCGCCGGCGAGGAAGACCCCGGCGAGCTCGGCGCGGTCCACGCCGGCGCGCAGCAGCACGCCCTCGCAGGCCATCTCCGCCTGGGCGACCAGCCCCGCCACGGCCGCCTCGAGTTCGGCGCGCGTCACCGTGACCGCCACGCGCCCATGCCTGGCCGAGCGCAGCGGCAGGCGCACCGCCTCGCGCGCGGACAAGCGGTGCTTCAGCGCCTCGGCGTCGGCCTTGCCGAACTCGCAGTCGCCCGGGCGCAGCTCGTCGCCGGTCGCGGCGCGGAACTTCGCGGCCACCAGCTCGGCCAGCTTCGCGTCGAAATCCTTCCCCCCCAGACGCTGCACGCCCTCGGTGAACACCACCTCGATCGCCAGGCCCTTGGCCCGCACCAGGGAGACGTCGAACGTCCCGCCGCCGAAATCGAAGACCGCGTACAGGCCGTCGAGCGGGCGGCGTTCGCCCCGCGCGTAGGCGAGGGCGGCGGCGGTCGGCTCGTTGATCATGTGCACCGCGCCGAAGCCCGCGCGGCGGGCGGCCTCCAGCGTGGCCTCGCGGGCCGCGTTGGTGAAGTTCGCCGGGATCGTGATCACCGCTAGGTCCACCGGGCCGTGGGCGGCCTCGGCGTGCTCGCGCACCTTGCGGAGCATCAGGGCGGACAGGTCGAGCGGGGTCACGCGCCGGCCGAACACCGGGTGGGAGACGCCCGTGCCCATGTCGCGCTTGAACTCGAGGAACACGTGCTCGGCGTCCTCGGCCATCGCGCGCGCCTCGCGGCCCGCCACCACGTGCGTCGCGGTCTCGAACGCCACCGCGGTCGGGGTGATCGGCTCGCCTTCCCAGTCGCGCACCAGCTCGGGGGCGCCGTCGGCGCCGATCCGGGCCACGATCGTGGTCGTGGTGCCGAGGTCGATGCCGAGGAGGTGGGCCATCCTTAAGATTTTTATGACGGGGAGGGCGGGGCGGGGGAAGGCGAAACCCTTTGCGCTTCCCTGCGCGGTCGCGGCGCCTAGAAAGAACCCATGCGCCCCTGGCTACCCTTCCTGCTGCTCGCCGCCGTCCCCCTCGCCGGCGCCGAACCCGCCCCGGCCACCCCGCTCGCGCCCGTCGTGCAGGCCCTCGAACTCAAGTGGCCCCGCAACCACACGGTGCACCTGGTCTGCCACGGCCATAGCGTCCCCGCCGGCTATTTCGTGACCCCGGCCGTGCATGCCGACGAGGCCTACCCGGCGGGTCTGCAGGCCGGCCTGCGCGCGCGTTTCCCGCACGCCGTGCTCAACGTCATCGTGACCGCGATCGGCGGCGAGGCCTCCGACCGCGGCGCCGCGCGGTTCGAACGCGATGTCCTCGCGCTGCGTCCGGCCGTCGTGACGATCGACTATTCCCTGAACGATCGCCGGCTCGGGCTGGAGAAGGCCAAGGCGAACTGGACGGCCATGATCGTGGCCGCCAAGGCCGCCGGCATCCAGGTGATCCTGCTGACCCCGACGCCCGACCAGTCGGCCAAGCTCGACGACCCCAAGGACCCGCTGAATCTGCAT
>JBEGOO010000055.1:0-5241 GCA_041182045.1 Verrucomicrobiota bacterium | reverse complement strand
GCCTTCACGAGGCCCATGTTGCCTTCCTGGATGAGGTCGGTGAAGAGCAGGCCGCGGTTCTGGTACTTCTTCGCGATGGAGATCACGAGGCGGAGGTTGTGCTCGACCATCTCGGTCTTGGCGCGCTGGGCCTCGTCGAGGTGCTTGCGCACGTGGCGGCAGACGTCGACGAGCTCCGGCGGGGAGAGGCGCCAGCGCAGCTCGATCTCGCGGGCGCGGGTGACGGAGATCTCGGCCTTCACGGCCTTCTTCGCGCGGACCGGGCCGCGGTTGACGAAAGCGGGCTGGAGGAGGTTGCGGGCGTCCTCGAGGTCGTTCTTCACCTCGGGCGTCTCGAGCCATTCCTCGAAGAGCTTCATCTTGAAGCAGAACTTGCGCAGGATGGCCTTGGCCGGGGCCTCGGACTTCTTGTACTTGTCGCGGGCCTTGGCGCGCTCGCCGTCGTCCTTGCACTCGAGGACCTTCTCCCACTTCTTGCCCAGGTCCTTCTCGAGGGCCTCGCAGTCCTTGATGACCTTCTCGAGGTCCTTGTAGTAGCGGTCGCGGGACTCGACCTTCTTGTCGATGACGACCTTGTCGAAGCGTTCCTCCTTGCGCTGCACCTTGCGGGCCAGGTCGAGCTGGTAGGGGAGGGTGAGCCAGATGGAGAAGAGGAAATCCTGCGCGCGCAGCTCGGCGTCCTCGATGCGCTTGGAGATCTCGACCTCCTGCTCGCGGGTGAGCAGCGGCTTGTGGCCCATCTGCTTGAGGTAGACGTTGAACGGGTCGTAGGGGGCGTCGGCGGGGACGGTGCGGGCGGCCTCCTCCTCGGAATCCTCGACCTTCTTGATGAACGCCTCGACCTCGTCCTCGTCGAGGAGCTTGATGTCGAGGTTGTCCAGGATGTTCATGATGTTCTCGATCAGCTCCGGGTCGGTGGCGCTGTCGGGGATGACCTCGTTGATGTTCTGGACGGTGACGTAGCCGTTCTTCTTGGAGAGGCTGACGAGCTGCTGGACCTTTTCGTTGACGTCCTTGGGGACGTTCGGGTGGGTCAGTTGGCGGCCCTTCGGCTCCTCGACCCGGGCGGCGGTCGCGGGCTTGGCGACGACCTTGCCGGCCGGTTTGGCGACGACTTTCTCCGCGACCGCGGCCTTCTTCGCGGTCGGCGCGACGGGCTTCGGCGCGGCCACGGGCTTGGGGGCGCTCGCGCTCTTGGCGACCACGGGCTTGGCGACCGGGGTCTTGGCGACGGCCTTGCCGGGCTTGGCGGCGGTCTTCGGCGCGGGCTTGGCGACCGGCTTGGCGGCGCCCTTCGCGGGGACGGCCTTCACGGGCGTCTTGCCGGCGGGGGCCTTGGCGGCCTTGGCGGGGTTCTTCTTGGCGTTCTTGTCGGGCATGGGTGAGGTCAGAGGGAAAGGGCGGGCGGCGTCGCGTGCAGCTTGCGCAGGCGGATCTTCTCCGTCTGCAAGGCGTTGAGGGTCGCGATGTCGGTCTTGTCGGCCGAGGCGATCCGCGCGTCGAGCGAACGGACCAGGCCCTGCGTGTGGCGGGCGTGGAAGGATTTCAGGATTCCGTTGACGTGGGGCAGCACCTCGTCGGCCTTGTCCGCCGGGTTGAAGGAACCGGCGGCCAGGCGGGCGGCCTCCGTGCGCAGCTCGTCGTCGAGGGCGTTGAGCGCCTCGCGGACACCGCTGAAATGGCCGTGGACGGCCTCGTTGAGGAGGGCCATCAGGAGCAGGCCGCCGCGACCGGCTTGGTCGATCCATTCGAGCGGGAGGGCCTGCGCGACTGGGACGAAGAAGGAATCATGCCGGAGGAGGAAGAGGACTAGGTCCTCCTCGGGGCTTGTCAAGCCCCCCCCCTTGACAACGGGCTCCGGCGGGGTCTCCGCCCCGCCGAGCTGCAGGGCGGGGCGCTGGGACGCGACGGTGGCGAGGTGGCGTTCGTAGGCCATGTGCATCTCGCGGATGCCGATGCCGGCGTGGCGGGCGGCCTCGTTGAGGGCCTCGCGGACGATCTCCTCGGCGCCGGCCTGCTGGACGATCGGGAACAGCGTCTCGAGCAGGGAGAGCCGGCTGGCGAGGGGGAGGTTCGAGGACCCTTCGGGCACCAGGGATTGCACGCAGAACTGCATCGCGCTGCGGGCGGTCTTCGTCAGCGCCGTCCATTGCGAGGCGTCCTGCGTGGAGAAGAACTCGTCGGGGTCCTTGCCGCCGGGCAGGGAGAGGAAGCGGATGTCGAGGCCTTCCTTGAGCCCGATCGGCAGGAGGCGCAGGGCGGCCTTCTGGCCGGCCGCGTCGGCGTCGAGGAAGACGATGAGCCGCTGCGAGAAGCGGTGCAGCTGCTGCAGGTGGTCCTCGGTGACGGCGGTGCCTTGGGCGGCGATCACGCCGGGGATGCCCGCGCTGTGGCAACGGATGGCGTCGAGCTGGCCCTCGACGAGCACGAACGGTTCGTCGCCCTTGCGGTTGGAGCGGGCGCGGTCGAGGTTGAAGACCGTGCGGGACTTCTTGAAGAGCTCGGTCTCGGGCGAGTTGACGTACTTGGCCTCGCGCGACGGGTCGTCCGGGGGCGTGATGTCCAGCTGGCGGGCCGTGAAGGCGATGACGCGGCCCTGCACGTCGCGGATCGGGATCGTCAGGCGACCGCGGAAGCGGCAGCGCCAGCGGGCGGGGTCGGGGATGCGGTCGACGCCGAAGAACAGGCCGGTGCCCGCGAGGGCCTCCTTGCTGAAACCCTTCTTGAGCAGGCCGCCGATCAGCTTGGAATCATCGACCGGCGCGAGGCCCACGCCGAAATCGTCGGCCACCGCGAGGTCGAACCGGCGGGTCCGGGTCCAGTAGTCGCGGATCCATTCGCCATGCACCGGGTCCTCGAGGAAGCACCGGCGCCAGTAATCGGCGACGAGCCCGTGGATCTCGATGAGCTGGCCGCGGAGCGAGCGCTCGTTCGCGTCGGCCCCGCCGTTCTCGTACTCCAGCTGGAAACCGAAGCGCGTGGCGACCCGTTCGACCGATTCGGGGAAGTCGAGGCCTTCGCGGGCCATGACGAGCTTGAAGGCGTCGCCCCCCTGCTGCGTGCTGAAGCAATACCAGAGCCCGGTTTCCGGGTTGACCTTGAACGACGGGCTCTTCTCCGACTTGAACGGGCTGAGCCCCCACCAGTCGCGCCCGCGCTGTTTCATCTGGGTGTAGTCACCCGCCAACGCGACGATGTCCGCGCGTTGGCGGAGGTCGTCGATGGATCTGCGGGAAATTCGGGCCACGGCTGTCAAGGGGTGCGTGTCAAGGGGGCGAGGGCAATGGAAATGAGTTCCCAATCGGCGAGGTTTTGTTCCTCAGGCGGTCTGCCCGGGGAAACCCCTCCGTCAAGCCGGACACCGGCCAAGTCCTTGGCCGGAGCCGATTTAGGCGCCGTGGGCTCGCCTCAGCACTCGTCGCACAATTTATGGCGGATCTCGCGGGCCTTCTGGCGAAGCTCGGCGGCCTCGGCCTTGCGGTCCTGCTGGCTCAAGGCTTCGGCGAGGTTGTCCAGGACCGACGCGGCCTCCCGGCGCTCCAGCCCGCGGGTCCGGGTGATGGTATCCAGTTGGCGGCGCAGCAGGGCTTCGGCCTCGGTCGGGCGCCCGAGCTTGAGCTCGAGGCCCGCGCGGATGCTCAACAGCCCCAGGAGGTCATCGTGGTCCTTGCCCAGGCGGACCTCCTCGAGCGCGATCGCCTCGGCGTAGGCCTCCGAGGCATGCGCGAGGTCGCCGAGCCGGTAGAAGACCCCCGCCAATTGGACGAGCCCGTTGGCGAGTTCCTCGGGCGACGCGCCCGGCGTGGCCCGCATCGTGTCGACGCAGTCGCGGTAGGCCGCCTCGGCGTCCGCGTACTCGCCTTGTTCGGCGTAGACGCGGCCGAGCAGGTCCAGGTAACGCGCCCGCTTGAGCAGGTTCTCCGGCGTGCGGTGCAGGCGTCGGGAGAGCATGTGGCGCACGTCGCGCTCCACCTCCTCGAAGCGGGTCGGGGCGCCTTCGGTGGCGCGGCGGGCGACCTCGGCGGTCAGCCGGAAGGGCAGGGTCTCCCCGATGACCCGCGTCACCTTCGGACCTTCGACCGTCGGGGTGCAGCCGGCGAGCCAGACCAGCAGGCACAAGATGGGGATGGCGCGTCGGATGGGCATCTTATGCCGGGAGCATGGTCCGCCACCGGCGTCCCCGCAATGGAATATCAAGGTGGGGCGGGCGTTCAGTCGCCGAGGAACGTCACGTCGTCGCACTGCGCCTTGAAGAAGGGCGCGGCGCCGTCGACCTCGACGGTGAGCGTGTGGTTGCCCGCGGCGATCGCGGTCTTGGCCACGCCCGCGGCGAGCTCCAGCGGCTTGCCGTCCAGCCAGGCGGCCTTCACGCCGGTGAGCTGCAGCGGCTTGGTCGCCGCGGAGGAGGCGGTGAGGCGGGCGCTGGCGTAGAGGCGTCCGGGGTTGAAGGCCTTGGGGAGCTGGCCGTTGACGAGGGTGTAGACCGGAGTCGGGGCGGCGGACTTGGCGAGGGCGCCGGGCGGCTGGTCATCGAAGAGCCAGAGGCGCGCGACGTTCGCCTTGCTGGCGTCGAAGGGGCCGGGCTTGCCGATCTCGCCGAGGAAGGCGAAGAGGCTGCGCTTGGGCACGAACGCCAGGCCGTCGACGAGGCCGGCGGGCATCAGGCTGCCGATGTTCTCGCGCTTCAGGATGTTCGCCTTGGTGACGGCGAGTTCGGCTCCGGGGCCCGGGCGGATGATGACCTCGGTGGCCGTCTCGCGCGCGGGGATGCCGTTGAAGACGCTGCCGTCCTTCATCGTGAAGGCGAAGCCGTGGTAGCCTTCCTTCACCTTGGCGGCGGGGTTGAGCACGCTCTCGACGAGGTAGTCAAGCGGCGCGCTGGCCCCGATGCTGGAGAGGTCGGGTCCGAGCTTGCCGCCCGCGCCGCCGATGGCGTGGCAGAGCGCGCAGCCGTTCTGGCGGTAGACCAGCTCGCCTTCGGTCGGGTCCGCGCCCTTCTTGACCGCGGCGACCATGGCGTTGACCTCCGCGGCGAAGTCGCGGGCGCCCGCCTTGCCGCCGGTGAGGGGCGTCAGCGTGTCGACGAGGCTCTTGCCTCCCCGGCCCATGCCGCGGGCGGCTTGGAGGGCGGCGGCGTAGGTGTCGGCACCGAGGCCGGCCGGGAATTTCTTGGCGAGGCGGCCCGCGAACGCGGCGTGGGTGAAGAGTTCCTGCCAGGCGCGCACGGCCTCGTCCTTCTTC
>JBEGOO010000054.1:0-8743 GCA_041182045.1 Verrucomicrobiota bacterium | reverse complement strand
CGGGAGGCCCTGCGTGACGGGGGCCTTGGTCTTGGGCTGGTTGCAGCCGACGAGGACGAGGAGGGGCAGGAGGGCGAGGAGGCGGCGCATGGGGTTGGTCTAGTCGGCTATTAAAGGTCGTAAACAAGAAACCTCCCACCCGGGGGTTCCGAGGGGGTGCCAAGCCGAAAGTCGCGAAATCTACCGTAGGTAAGGCCGGCGACCCCCCTCCGGCGGGGTGCGAAAACCGAAACCTAGGGTATCATGTGGGGCCACAACCACCGCCACCCATGATCGCCGACCTCACCCCCGACAGCCCCGTCACCCCGTCCGACCGGCCGGAGGGGCATACCCCCGATGCCGCCCTCCGCGGGACCATCCTCTATGTCGTCCGCCTCGATTACTTCGGCAAGTTCCCGGCGTCGAAGCAGGCGAAACTGGATGAGTTCAACCCGCTGGCCCGGAAGAAGGCGCCCGTCTTCTACGTCGGCCAGACGAGGTTGCCGGCCTGGAAGCGCTACGAGAACCACCTCAAAGGCTACCGCGCGAGCCGCTGGGTGGAGAAGCATGGTCAGCAGCTCATCAAGGCCGACGAGTGGAAGCCCGACTTCGGGGTGGCGCTGTCGGAGGACACGATCAAGGCGGCCTGGCGGTTGGCGCGCCGGAGCAACGGGGAGCCGGGGAAGCGCGAACGGGCGCTGACGGAGCTGCTGCGCGCCCAAGGTTTCTACGTCATCTCGAACTGAGGCTCGCCAAAGGACGGTCCGCCCGCTTGGTTGCGCGGATGCGAATCGACGCGAAGGTGGGCGAACAGGCCGAAGGTTGGACGTGCGTGGGCGTGGGGGTCGTCGACGACTTCTACGATTTCACGGACTCCGCCCCGTGGGTCGGCGACATCTCGCTGGGCTTCATGGAGCTCGACATCGCGGCCGAGGACCTGGGCGGGCATGTGCGCGCGTTGGTCGATGGGGCCGACGACGAGGATGAGCTGTGGACCCTCGTCCTGGGGCTGCGCCTCGAGGTCGAGGAGGGCGCCGGCGAAACGCCGCGTTTCTCGCTCTGGGCCGAGGACGCGGAAGGCGCCGCCGTGAAGGAGGCTTTCAAGCAGATCCAGGACGTCGCCCTGTGGCGCCTGCAGCAGCTCGCCCCGGAGGCGTTGCGCCCGCAGGTGGCGGCCGCCGGCGACGACATGGACCGGGTCGTGGAGCTGCTCCGCGGCGCCTGCGTCCGCGTGCCGGTCATCAGCTGGGAGTGATCAGCCGCGCGGGACGACGACGCGGGCCTTGAGGTCCGCGGCCACCTGCCGGAGCCAGCCCAGGTAGATCGGGTCGTTGCGTTCGGCCAGGAGGAAGAGCTCCTTGCCGCGGCTGAACCGACGCGGGTCGAAGGGCGCGCGCGCCGCGGGCAACCCGAGCTTCGCGGCCTCCTCGGCCGTCATGAACTCCTCCTTGGCGTCGGCCGGCAGCTTCGGCGGGACGACGGTCCATCGGTAGATGAGCGTCAGCGCCCCGCAGGTCGGGTCGTCCTTGGCGTCCTTGTGGGGCGGGCTGCCCGCGAGGTCGGTCGCGGAGGGCGCGGTCCAGGGCGTCTCGAGCGTCACGAGCTTGGATTCGACGGGCGGAGGCAACCAAGGGCCCAGCGGGCCGGTCCCGGCGAGTTGGTAGGGCGACTTGATCTCGCCCATCTTCAGCTGCGGCCGGAGCGCGGCCTCGGCGGTGTTCCAAGCCGTCTCATAAGTCGCGGCGAAGGCCGCGGTGCCCGCGGCGGTGAAATGCAGCGCGAGCTCCAGGCCGGGCTTCTCGTCCTTCGCGCCGGTGCCGGTGACCAGCAGCAAGCCTTGGTCGTCGGCGACGCAGGTCACGACGCGCACGTCGGCGCGATGACGGACCTGCACGCCGCCGAGAGCCAGCTTACGCAGGGTCTCCATCGCGGCCGGGCGATGGGTCGTCAGCAGGCGGACGTCCGCGCCGGGGAGGGCGGCCTTGGCGAGCAAGGCTTCGATGAGGAAGGTCTGCGTCTCCGGGGTCGGGTGGGTCACCCAGACACGCTGTTGGGCGGGTTCCAGGATGGCCTTCAGACGGGCGGCGATCTCGGTGCGCGCGGGCGCCTCCGCCGTCGGCTTGTCGGCCAGGCGCAGGTCGAGCGCCAGACCATCGATGGGGCGGTCCGCGGGGAAGCCGGGCTGCAAGGTCGCCTTGCCGCCCCCTTGCTTCGTCAACCGATCCACGCTGAGCCGCCACCAGGCGAGCGCGAAGGCTTCCTGCAGCGGACGGGCCTGCGTCGGTACCGCGAAGACCGGCTCGGTGCCCGTCGGGCCCGGCAGGCCCAGCGGGAAGACCCGCGCGGTGGCGGTCGGTTCGCCCGCGTCGACGATCAGGAAGCGTGCGTGCAGGCGCGACGTGCTCTGCAAGGTCGCGCCCGCCGCGGAAAGTTTCGCCAAGGCCTCGGCGTGCGCTTGCTTGTCGGCCGGGGAGAGGCCGGTCGCCAGACCGTCGGAGGTCAGGATGTAGGCGCGGAGGCGGTGCTGCGCGAGCGCGGTCGCGAGGGCGTCGGTGAACGCCGGGATGGTCAGCAGCGGCAGGGCGACGTGCAGCGTGTGGCGGGCCTGCGCGACGGCCTCGAGGACGTCGGCCAGTCCGCGCGGCGTTTCGACCGCGGGTGCGTCGAGCCGCGACCAGAGGTCACCGAGCACCCGGTCGTGGTAGTGGAACGGTTCCGACGTCTTGAGCACGGGCGGGATCATCGGGTGGGGTGCTCCCAGAGGAGCAGGTCATGCGCTTCCAGCAGCGCGGCGCGGTGGGGGACGTCCCGGCCCAACGGGCCGCGGCCGAGGGCGGTCCGGGCGAGTTCGGCGCCGGAGCGCGGTTGGTAGGACGGTAGGCGCTTGCGCACGGCCTCGCCGGCGCGGGCGGGGGCTTCGGGCGAGCGGTCGGCGCCGAGGGCATGGCACTGCAGCCAGAGACCCCAGAGGTCTGCCTCGCCCGGCGCGGGCACGATCGGCACCTCGAACGCCTCGACCTCGAACAAACCGAGGTCGAACTGGCCGGGCACCTTGAAATGCACCTGCGGGATCTTGGGGACACGCAGGCGGAAGTTCAGCCGGCCCTCCGTCGGCACCTCCGCGAACTTCGCCGGATACCCGGTGGAGAGGTCGGCCGGGCCGCCGGCGGCGAGGAAATCCTGCCCGCTCGCGGCGGCCGCCATCGGCAGCAGGTCGGCGTAGGATTGGTCGGCGCGGCGGGGCAGGGCGCAGGTCAGGCGCGCGTCGATCGCGCCACCCACGCGGTCGCGGCCGGCGCCCTTGCCGGTCGGCCACTGGCCGGTGAGCCGCAGGTTGAACGGACCCTCCTGGCCCGGGCGCACCTCGACCTCCATCATCAAGGTCAGGTCCTGCTTGCGCGGGACCGGTCGCAGCTGCGTCGACGTGCGCGTGACGGCGAAGAGCAGGCCGCGCTGCGCGACCGAGGAGAAGAACGCGTCCGGCTCCGTCGCCAAGGTCTCCTCGGCGTCCGTCAGGCGGCTATCCTCGAGGTCGCCCAGGTCGCGACGTTCCTCGACGTGCAGGAGCTGGCGGCCGGCGAGCAACGGCTCATCGGTCACGGCGAAACGCCAGAGCGACCGCTTGCTTTCCAGGCCAAGGTCCTGGCGCAGGCACGCGCGACCGAGGGCCGTCAGGCGGTGGCCGACGTCGCCCGCGGACAGCAGGCCGAGGTCGACCCCTTGGGTCAGGAGGGCGCGGGCCGCGGGCGTCGGCAGCGGAAGCACGGTGCGGACCAGCTCGGCGGTGAGTCCGGCGGACTGGCGTTCCTGGTCGGCGGCGAGCCGCAGCAGGGCCGGCCACTCCGCCGACTCGGCGGTCACGCGGACGACCGCCATCGCGTCGACGAAGCGGACGGTGATGGGGCGGCGCAGGATGAGCGAAGGCAGCGACATCGGTCAGTCGGCGGGCAGCCGTTCGGCGCGGGAGTTGATCCCGTAGGGTGGGGGGAGGCCGGCGTGGTAGGCGCTTTCGGTGCGCTCCGGGTCGTTCGTCTCGCGGACGCCGTGGCGCAGGAGCGCGAGGATGGAGGTGAGCTCCTGTTCCTTCAAGCGAAGCAATCGCTGCGGTTCCCACAGTGGTTTCTCGAACGGGTGGATCGTTTTGAGGTCGAGCAACAAGGCGCGGATATGCCGGCTCCGCTCGTCGGCCTGGTCCGGTCGGCGGAAGTCGTACAAGCCCTGTAGGTGGCCCGCGCAACGCGCCGACCAGTCGAGGAAGATCAGCGGGCGCGTCTTCGCGCGGGCCGGGGCGCCCGCCTTGGCGCGGGACTTCGGCAGCTTCACCCGTCGGGCCAGCGGCTCGAACAGCTCCGGCTCCGCGCTCGTGACGATCAGGCGGAACTCCGGCGGGACCCGTTGGGCCAGGTCGGTCTGCTCCAACGCGACGCGGGAGCAGAGGAGGATGGTCGCGTCGGCGGCGAGGGTGGCGGGGTCGAAGGTCGCGACCGCCGTCGTGGCGATGGTCGCCGTCTGCAACTGACGCTGACGCAGGTAGGCCTGGGCGGTCGCCAGCGAGCGCGCCTCGTCGCCCGACGGTTCGAGCACCAGCAGCACCTTGCGACGACCATGGGCGTCCGGGATATCGGCGTCCTCGTCGTCGGCCGAGCCGTCCTTGCCGACGCACGCCTTGTAGGCCAGCTCGGCCTGCAGTTCGTCGAACAGACGCGCCCGCAGGGCTTCGGTGGCGACGCGTTCGGCCAGCTCCGCGGGATCCGCCGTCGGCGCCGACGAGTCCGGGTCGCCGATGAGCACCCACCGGCGCGCGTGCACCGCGGGGACCAGGAAGTCGGCCAGCGTCACTTGTTCCGCGCCCAGGACGATCAAGAGGTCGAAGCCCTGCGGGTCCTCGCCCAGCGCCCCGGGCCGGAAGGCCGGGTGCGCGCCCAGCGCGGTCAACGGGGCCAGCACGACGTTGGCGGTGCCCAGCAGGAGCTCGGTCGCGACCTCCCGCGGGCGGCGGCCACGGCTGAGCGGCGCGGTCGCGTCGGCCAGCCGGCGGGCTTGGCGATCGAGATCCCACTCGCGCGCGGACTCCGCGGTCGGCTCATGCTCGTCGGTCAGGCGGATCGGCGCGGCGAGGTCCGCCCAGCCCGGCGTGGCGGCGGCCGCGGCCAGCAAGGCGTCGAGCTCGCCCGCCGAGGCGCCGACCACGAGGAGCCGACGGCCCCGGCCGAGGGCCTGCAGGATCAGTTCCAGCGTGGCGCGTTGCCGCGTCGCGCCGGGCGCGGACTCGAGCAGGCAGAAGTCGGCCGAGCCGATCGCTTTGCGGACGAAACCGCGGGCGGCGCTCTCGGTCGCGCGGAGCAGGCGCCAATCCTCGTCGAGGTCGCCGAGGTTCAACGGCTGGGCTTCGCCCCACGAGCGATGCTCGGGATGGAAGAGCTGCAGGAGCGGCAGGTGCGCGGCGGACCAATGTTCGCGCAGGCGGCGGAGAGCCGTCAGCCGGCGGAGCAGGTGGCCGCGACCGGTCTTGGCGGTCAGGAAGACCGGTTCACCTTCCTCGAGCTGGCGGAGCAGGGGGTCCGGCGGAGGCGGCGTGTTCTCGGCGGTGAACGCCTGCACCGCCGGGCGCACGACGAGCAAGCCCTTGGAGCGGTGGGCGAAGATGCGTTCGACGCGTAAGCCTGGCTGGCGGGCCTTCGCCGCGCGCATCGACGCGTGCAGCTCGAAAGTGCCGCTTTCGGCGAAGCCGGCGCGGGCGATCGACGCGGTGGGCGCGCCCGTCTCGTCGGTGGCGACCACCCGCAGGACGAGCAGGTCTTTCGCGGAGCCGCCAGCCGCGCCTTTGAGAACGCCGGCTTGATCGGCGAGGTCGAGGATGCTCTCGCTCTGCCGGATCGTCGCCGCGACGACACCGAACGTCTGCCAGGTCACCGCGGCGCGCTTCTCGGCGGCCTCGGTGGTCCGTTCCCATTCCGCCAGGAGACGTTCGGCGGCCTCTGACCAGGCGTGGCTCGGACGACGGCGGGCGTCGTCGAGTTTGCGCAGGTCGAGCCCGGCGTGGCGCAACCGGTCCGCTTCCGCCTCGACCTGCGCCAGCTGCAGCCGAAGGGTGTCGGCTTGGAGCGTGGTCTTGGTCGGGCCCGGGGCTTCCATGGGGAAGGCCCACTCAATCGGGTTTAGGCCCGTGGGTGAAGGGAATTCAGCGGTTAAATCGGCGCCGGGCCGGACCGGTCAGAGCCGCAGGAAGAGTTTGCGGCGATACAGCCAGAAAGCGAACAACCAGAGCATCCCGACCACGAAGAGGCTGATCCAGACCGGGCCGTAGGCGCCCTCGAAGGTCGACCGTCCGAGGTAGGTGCGGCCGATGTCCGCCAAGGGTCCGGCGAAGAGGGAATGCGCCACGTAGACCGCGATCGCGTTCATGCCCACCACGGTGAGCGGGAAGGCCCAGGCCTGCCGGCCGCGCAGGTCGATGACGTAGTAGAACGCCGCGAGGCCCCAGAGGACGAGCCCGCCGCTCAGCAAGGCCCAGGACGGCGTCCAGATCCGTTTCACGATCGGGCAGACCGTCGCCCCGGCCGCCAGCCCGAGGGCCACGCCGACCGCGCCCACGGCGACGAGCCAGAGCAGCTTGGAGCGGCCGGAGTCCTCCGTGCGGAGCTTTTCCCCAGCCATCAGACCCAGCGTCATCGTGACGATCGACGGCACGAAATTAAGCGTCTGGTAGCCGCCGGCGTTGAACACGAACGGCTTGGCCGTCGGGAAGAGATTCAGGAACCAACGGTCGAAGTCGGCCGCGAAGTTCGTGCCCATGCTCCAGTGGCCGAGGAAGCCCGGCAGCACGCACTGGCGGAGCTTCTCGCCCGTGACGCCGAAATCGCGGAAGTTGGTGCCGGGCCCCGGGAGCGGGTGTTGCGCGAACGCCGCCCACGTGCCGACGGCGAGCAGCGCCAGCGCGCCCGTCTGGAGTTTCCAGCCGCGACCGGCCAGCAGGACGACGAACACGTAGCCGAGGCCGATCTGCGCGAGCACGTTGTGGAAGGCGAACTCGGGTTGCGGGCGGTTGCCCGTCGTCAGGAAGATCGCGAGGGCGATGAGGAGGCCGGCCCGCGCGACCGCGTGCAGCCGGATGCGGGTCTCCGACTCGCCGGCCCGGCGGCGGCTCGCGAGGGAGAATGGGATGGCCACGCCCACCATCAGCATGAAGGCCGGTTGGATCAGGTCCCAGGCCCCCACGCCGACCCAGGCGACGTGCGAGGTGTGGTGCGCGAGGAACGCCCAGAGATCGGAGTCGGGATGGCTGCGCGCGAGGTAGGCCAGCCCGAGCCCGTTGGTCGCCATGAAGAGCATCGCGAGGCCCCGGAACGCATCGAGCGAGACGAGGCGCGGCGCGGGGGTCGGGGGCGAGGCGGTGGCCATCGGTCGCTTCAGCGGACGAGGCAGGGTTTCTTCGGGTCGAACTTCCAGCCCGGCAGCAGGAACTGCATGGCGACCGCGTCGTCGCGGGCGCCGCTCGGCAACTTCAGATAGCGTTCGTGCGCGGCGGCCAGCTTCGCCTCGTCGATGGTCACGCCCAGGCCCGGTTGGGCGGGGACCGCGACCTTGCCGCCGCGGATCCGCAACGGCTCCTTGGTCAGGCGCTGGCCTTCCTGCCAGATCCAATGCGTGTCCATCGCGGTCACGTCGCCCGGGGCGGCCGCGCCGACGTGCGTGAACATCGCGAGCGAGATGTCGAAATGGTTGTTCGAGTGCGAGCCCCAGGTGAGCCCGTGCTTCGCGCAGGTCGCGGCCACCTGCACCGACCCTTCCATCGTCCAGAAATGCGGGTCGGCCAGCGGGATGTCCACGGCTTCCAGTTTCAGCGCGTGCCCGAGCTGGCGCCAATCCGTCGCCACCATGTTCGTCGCGGTGCGCAGGCCCGTCGCGCGGCGGAACTCCGCCATGATCTCACGGCCCGAGAAGCCCTGCTCGGCGCCGCACGGGTCCTCGGCGTAGGCCAGCGTGTCCTTGAGCTCGCGGCCGACGCGGATGGCCTCGGCGAGCGACCACGCGCCGTTGGGGTCGAGGGTGATGCGCGCCTGCGGGAAGCGCTTCGCCAAGGCCTTGACCGCGGCCGCTTCCTCGTCGGCCGGCAGCACGCCGCCCTTGAGCTTGAAGTCCTGGAAACCGTAGCGCTCCTGCGTGGCCTCCGCCTGGCGCACGATGGCCTCGGGGGTCAGGGCCTCCTCGTTGCGGAGCCGGTGCCACGCCACCGCGGAGCCCGCTTCGTCGCGGTACGGCAACGTCGTCTTCCGGCGGTCGGCGACGTAGAAGAGGTAGCCCAGCATCTCGACCTCCGCGCGCAGCTGGCCGCCGCCCAGCAAGGCCGCGACCGGCACGCCGCGCTCCTGGCCGAGGAGGTCGAGCATCGCCGATTCGATCGCCGTCACCGCGTGGATCGTCGTGCGCAGGTCGAACGTCTGCAACCCGCGACCGCCCGCGTCACGGTCGGCGAAGGCCCGGCTCACCGCGGTGAGCACGTCGGCGCGCCGGTCGAGCGGCTGGCCGAGCAGGAGTTCCCGGGCGTCCTCGATCGTCCGGCGGATGTTCTCGCCCCCCGGCACCTCGCCGACGCCGGTCCGGCCGGCGCTGTCCTCGAGCAGGAGGATGTTGCGCGTGAAACTCGGGCCATGGGCGCCGCTGAGGTTCAGGAGCATGCTGTCGTCGCCGGCGACGGGCACGACGCGGAGGCTGCGGAGGGTGGGGCAGGTCATCGGGAAAGGGGACGGGGGCGGAGGCGGAA
>JBEGOO010000053.1:0-15179 GCA_041182045.1 Verrucomicrobiota bacterium | reverse complement strand
GGGCTCGAGATCGGGGCGACGGGCTGGTTGGCGCCCGCGTAGCTCCAACGCGTCCAAGGGTCGGCGCGATTGCCCACGCCGACGCCGATCTCCAGCGAGCCGTGGCGGGTCTTGGTCGCGGCGTCGGCCTGCAGGTGGGTGCGGATCACCTGATCGATGGACGGTCCGCTGGCCCAACCGGCGGGCGCGCCGCCGCCGCCCATGATGTTGCCGGGGAACAGCTCGATGCCGGTGAGCAGGCAGCTCATGCCGCGCATGTGCGAGTCGCCGTCGCCGCGCACGCGGTTGTTCACGCCCTTGAGCGTCAGCATCCGGTCCTTGAACGGCGCGAACGGCTTCAGGATCGGCTTGAGGGTGAAGTTCGCCCCTTCCTCGTCGGGCCAGAAGGCCGGCGGCACGACGCCGTTGGGCGAGAAGACGAAGATGACGCGCTGGCGGCGGCCGGCGACCGGCTCGGCGGCGCCGAGCGAGGCGAGCCCGCCGAGGAGCGGGAGGGCCGCGGCGGAGAGGCCGAGGCGGCGGAGGAAATCCCTGCGGTGTTGGAGCGACATGGGCTTAGCGGGTGGGAGGGGTGGTGGTGGCGGCCGGGTGGAGCGCCGCGACGACGGCGACCTCGACGGCGAGGTTGCGGACGTGGAAGCCGTCGGCGCGGAACCGGTCGGTGAGCTGGCCGAGGAGCCCGGGCGCGTACGCGGCCGGCGGCTGCTTCACGAGCGACTGGAAGAGGTTGCGGACGAACCCGGCCTGGCCGGAGGCGCTCTCGGCCGCGTGCTTCGCGACGTCGCGGGCGCCCGTCAGCTTGATGACGTTGCCATCGGCGGTGGTGTAGTCGGCCACGGCGTCGACGGGCTTTTTGTTGTCCGTCGCGCGCACGCGCCCCACGGCGTCGAAGCGCTCGAAGCTGAAGCCCAGCGGGTTGATCGTGACGTGGCACGACTGGCAGGCCGGCTTGGCGGTGAGCTCGGTGACTTTCTCGCGCATGGTGAAGGACGGGTCGAACTTGTCGTCCATGAAGGCGATGGCCATGGGCGGCGGCTTCAGCATGCGGCCGAGGATGTTGCGGGTCACGAAGACGCCGCGGTGGATCGGCGAGCTGGACTTGGTGTAGGAGAAGGTGGCGAGCACGTAGGGGTGCGTGAGCACGCCGGCGCGCTGGTCGGCGTCCATCTTGACCGGCTGGAAACCGCCGCCGGGCGGGACCGGCTGGCCGTAGAACGCGGCGAGCCGGTCGTTCATGAGGATGGTGTCGCCGAGCAGCAGCTGGCGGTAGTCCGAGGCGTCGGACCAGACGACGCTCTCGGCGAAGAGGTCGAGGGAGGTGCGGAGGTCCATCACGACCGCCTGGTCGAAGCCGGGGTACTCCTTCTGGTCCTTCGCGATCTCGGCCCCTTCCTCGACGTGCAGCCAATGGTGCAGGAAGTCGCGGAGCTTGGCCTTGGCGCGCGGGTCCTTCATCAGGCGCTGGGCCTGCTTGCGCACCTGCGCCTCCGTCCGCAGCTGGCCGGCGGCGGCGGCCTGGAGCAAGGCGGCGTCCGGGACCGAATCCCACAAAGTCAGCGCCAAGCGCGACGCGACGGCGTAGTCATCCTGGGCGCCGAGACCGGGATAGAGGAAGTAAGGGTTGGAGAGCGTGAAGATGAAGGCGCGCTTGGCGGCGACCTCCGGGGCCACGGCGGCGGCGTAGATCTGCTCGAGGTCGGCCTTCTGCTCGGCGGTCAGCGGACGACGGTAGGCGAGCTGGGCGAAACGCAGGGAGAACGCCTTGAGCTTCTCGGCCCGGTCGGGGGCGTCGGCCTTGGTCCCGGCGAGGGCGAAGAGGTTCGGGCCGACCAGCGCGGAGACCTGCAAGGCGCCCTTGGCCACCGCTTCCG
This sequence comes from Verrucomicrobiota bacterium, assembly GCA_041182045.1. GTDB lineage: Bacteria > Verrucomicrobiota > Verrucomicrobiia > Opitutales > UBA953 > UBA953. The sequence goes on along the minus strand of JBEGOO010000053.1, from coordinate 13,308 downwards.
TCCATTCGCGCGACACCGAGGCGCCGCGCTCGTAGCCGACGCTGCCGTCATCCGGCGGCAGCGGCACGGACACGATGTTCACGTAAGAGGAATACTTCGGGGAGAGGTTCGCGGCGGGGATCACCGTCCAGGCGCCGCCGGGCGGACGCCACTCGAGCTTCAGCGCGGCGGGCTTGTACTTGTAGTTGAAGAACTCGACCTTCAGGGGCACGCTGCGACCGCCGAGGAGGAACACCGGGGCCTGGGCGGACCGCGACATGCCCGAGCTGACCCAGAGGTCGATCACGGCGTTCTTCTCGGTACCGTTATCCGGAGGGTTGACGTAGAGGCGCACGCCGTTGGGCGACGTGACGCGGAACTCGTACTCACCGGTGTCCGGCACGAGCAACGAACCGGACCAGCGGATGGAGAACTGGTTGGCGTAGGTGCCTTTCTCCGGAGGCTTCGCGCCGAAATCGAAATCGATCACCGGGTCGACCTGCTCCTTGAACGTGGCCTCGGGCCGGTTCTGGTCCGGCTTGGCGGGGTCGCGTTCCGGGCGCTCGCGGTAGACGCCGGCCAGGCCCCCGGCCACGGTCGTGGTCGTCGCCCCGCGGAGCGAACCGAGGAGGTCCGCGACGCTCTCGCGGTACTGGCGCACGGTGAGGTGCGCGAGCTCGATGCGCGGGGGGTGGTTGCGGGCGCGGGCTTCGGCCGAATAGAAGGCCTGATGGATGTATTCCGCGGAGGCGGTGGCGTCGGCCGGGGAGAGCGAGCCCGGGTCGTTCTCCGGCATCTCGCGCGCGATGTATTTCGCCAGCGAGGCGATGGACTTCTCGCCGACGAGCGGTTCGTCCGCCTTACCGGCGACGCCTTCGCCGGCGGGTCCGTGGCAACGCATGCAGTCTTCCCGGTAGACCACCTCGCCGGCGCGGGGCGCGGCCAGGTACTTCTTGTAGGAGCGCGGGACCCAGGAGGCAGCGGCGAAGCCGAGGCCACCGACGACAGCCAGGAAGGCCAGGATCTTGAGGGACCGGGAAAGGGGCATGGGGGTCTGACCCCGACGTAACCCGGGGGGTTCCCTAAATCAACCCCGCCTCACCGAAACTGAACCAACCTTTGCCCGCCGCATCGGCCTCCGGTCGGCCCAGGATGACGTGATCCAGCAATTCCACCCCCAGCACCCGACCAGCCTCGGACAACTGCCGGGTCACGGCCCGGTCCGCCGGACTCGGGGTCGGGTCGCCGCTGGGGTGGTTATGGGCCACGATCGCCGCCGGGGCGGCGTGCTTAAGCGCGATGCGAAAGACTTCCCGGGGGTGCAGCAAGGAACTGGTCGCCGTCCCGGAGCTGACCTCCTGCAAGCCGAGGAGCCGGTTGCGCCGGTTGAGGGAGAGGACCCAGCATTTCTCCACCGCCAGACCGACCGTGAGCGGCTCCAAGCGGGCCCAGACCTTGGCCGGGGCGTCGAGTTTCGCGCCCGGGTCGACGGCCCGTTCGCGGATCCGGCGGGCCAGTTCGAAGGAGGCGGCGAGCTCCGCCGCCTTCGCCGGCCCCAAACCGCGGACCCGGGCGAAGTCGGACGGCTCCCAGGAGGAAAGCGCCGCCAGCTCGCCGGCCTCGCCCAGCAAGGTCGTCGCGAGTTGGCGGGCGGAGGCCCCGCGCGACCCGGCGCCGATCAGCAACTCGAGCAACTCGGCGTCGAGCAAGGCCCGCGGGCCCAGCCGGGCGAGGCGTTCGCGAGGACGGTCGGCGGAGGTCATCCGGCCGAGCCAAGCCAACCAGGAGCGGGGCTCAATCGCCCCGGTTCCCTAGGGATCAGACCTTGGCGTGATACCGGGAGAGGACCCGGCCGTAGGCCGGGGTGATTTCCTCGATCCGGCCGACGTTGAGGCCGAGGTCCTTCACGAGCCCGTCCTTGAGGCCGTAGATCCAGGAATGCACCTGCAGTTTCTGGCCCCGGGCCCACGCGTCCTGCACCACCGTGGTCTGGCAGACGTTGAGCGCCTGCTCGATGACGTTGAGCTCGCACAAGGTGTCGAGCTTGTCGGCGGGGGCGAGGATGGACTCGACGGCGAGCGCGTGCTTGTGATGGACGTCGCGGATGTGGCGCAGCCAGTTGTCGATGAGGCCGAGCTTGCGGCGCTCGAGCGAAGCCTGCACGCCCCCGCAACCGTAGTGGCCGCAGACGATGACGTGCTCGACCTTGAGCGCGTCGACCGCGTACTGGAGGACGGAGAGGCAGTTGAGGTCGGTGTGGACGACGACGTTGGCGACGTTGCGGTGGACGAAGAGCTCGCCGGGGAGCAGGCCGACGATCTCGTTGGCGGGGACGCGGCTGTCGGAGCAGCCGATCCAGAGGTAGCGCGGCGACTGCTGCTTGGACAGCGTCGTGAAGAACTCCGGCTCGGTCCGACGGATCTCGGCGGACCAGGCGCGGTTGCGGGCGAAGAGGTCTTGGATCTCGGGCATCGCGGCGATGCTGGGGGCCGGCGGAGCCTTGCAAGCCGAAAGGGCCCGGCCAAATTGACGGCATGGTCGCCCGCCTGTTCCCCGCCCTGCTCGCCTTGGCCCTGCCGGCCGCGGAACCCCTGCCGCTCGCCCGGCCCGAGGTCGTGTTGAGCGACGGGTATGGCCCGGAATGCCATGCCTCGACCCTCGCGAAGCTACCCGATGGCGCCCTCGTCGCGGCCTGGTTCTCGGGCGCGCGCGAGGGCGCGGATGACGTGGTGATCCGCTTCACGCGACGGGACCCGGCGACGCGCGCGTGGTCGAAACCCCGGACGGTGGCGGAACATCCGGGCATCCCCTGCTGGAACCCGGTCCTCGTGCCGGCGGCGGATGGTTCGCTCACGCTCTTCTACAAGGTGGCGAAACACATCCCGGACTGGGAAGGCTGGGCGCGGCGATCGTCCGACGGAGGCGTCACGTGGACGGAGGGCCGCCGACTTCCCGCCGGATTCCTCGGCCCCATCCGCGCGCGGCCGCTGACGTCGGCCGACGGCTCGCTGCTCTGCGGCAGCAGCACCGAATCCGCTGGCGAAGGCCGGCCTTGGCGCGCGCACTTCGAGCGCTGCGCGGATCTCGCCGCGGTCTTCGAACCCGGAGCGTGGAGCAAAGTCGCCCCCGCCCCGGGCGAGCCGCCGTTCAACGCCATCCAGCCGACGCTGGTCGACCTCGGCGGCGGGACGATCGCGGCGTACGCGCGCACGCGCGAGGGGATCGTCGCGACGACCCGCTCCACCGACGCCGGCCGGACCTGGTCGGCGCTGACGGCCACCGCCCTGCCCAACCCGAACGCCGGGCTGGAGGCGCTCGCCTGGCCGGGCGGACGCGTCGGGTTCGTGCTCAACCATGGCCGGAACCGGTTGACGCTGGACCTCGCGATTGGCGCGAGCGACGGGCGGACGACCACGCTGGTCCGCCAGCTCGACGCGGTGGCGAAGGGCGAGGTCTCCTACCCGTCCGCGCGCCTAGAACCGGCCGGCGATCGCACGACCTTGCAGGTATGCTACACGCGGGGGCGGCGGGAGATCGTGTTCCGGGAATTCGACGTGTCAGGGCTGGCGCGCTGAGCCGGTCGTCAGGGTTGCCATCGCGACGAGACGCGCGGTAGGTTGGGCCATGGAACCCATCCTCCGCACGACGCTCCTGACGGTCGCGATGCTGACCGCCTCGAACCTGTTCATGACGTACGCCTGGTACGGACACCTGCGCACGATGAAGGACAGCCCATGGTGGCTCGCGGCCTTGCTCAGCTGGGGCATCGCGCTGGCGGAGTACCTGATCATGGTCCCGGCGAACCGGCTCGGCTACGCGGGCGGGCTCACCGGAGCCCAGCTGAAGATCCTCCAGGAGTGCGTGACCTTGGTGGTCTTCGTGCCCTTCATGATGTTGTTCCTGGGCGAAAAGTGGCGTTGGGACTTGCTTTGGGCCTTTTTCTGCATCCTAGGGGCGGTTTTCTTCATCTTCCGGCCCGACCGCGCTTGAAACAACCCCCGTTCCCGGGTGTTATATCCTGTATCATGAGTCTCCTTACCCTGGCCCTGATCGTCGCCGCGACCAACACGCAGCCGAACACGAACGGCACGGCCAACAAGACCAACTCGTCGAAGACGACCCTGAAGGCGTCGAAGACCGCCAAGCCGGTGACGGGCGCTGAACAGACGGATCCCAACGCCGCCGCGCCGGCCGAGGGAGCCGTCGCGAACCAGCCGGCCACCCCCAAGAAGGGCAAGGCGAAGAAGGAGGAAGCCCCCGCCGCGGACGCCGGCGACCCGGCCGCCTTGGTCGCGAACTCCGTCGATGCCGCCACGCAGATCGCCAACGCCGCCGCCAAGGCCGCGATGGATGAGGTCGCCAAGCTTTCCGCCATCGGCGGCGGCGCCACCGGCCCCGCGCTTGTCGACGGCAAGACCGTCGAAGCCGGCGTCGCCAGCGCCGGCGCCGTCGCGAAGGAAGTCTCCAAGGCCGGCAAGGCCAAGAAGGAAGCCCCCGCTGATGCCGCCGAGGAACCGAAGCCCGAGAAGAAGGGCAAGCCGGCCAAGACCGCGCCGACCGAAGGCAAGGACGGCGAGCTCTTCGGCGTGAAGGTCGAAGGCAAGCCCGAGAAGAAATAAGGCGAGGCGCGGCGAAGCTTCGCTGGGGATGGGGCTGGGAGAAGAGGCACAGAGGCTCGGAGGCCCAGGAAGTACCATCAGGTAGGGCTGACCGTCCCTGGTCGGCCGTGTGCGTGGTTGATTAGTTGATCAGTTGACCTGCTGGCCAGTTGACCAGGACCATTCCTCCGCCGCTACCCTGCGGACCAGCAGGGACGCTGGTCCCTACCTACGAGACAGGTGTCAGGGAATAGGAAGTAGGTCGTAGGATCGGATCCACTGCATTTCCCCTTCCCATTTCCTGATCCCTAATTCCTAAAATGCCCCTACCCGCGCGCGCAGCGCGCGATGTAAAGGCACCCGGTGCGCTCGACTCAGCACTCCGCACTCCATCCTCCCTTCCACAGGCTCCTGTCCCTGTTTCCTGTCCCTATCCCTTAAGTGTTCACCCCCAAAGAAAAACCCCGGTCTCCTTACGGAGCCGGGGTCTCGGGGCGAAGCCAGGACGACTTAGGCGTCCTTCTTCTTCTTTTTCTTTTCCTTCTTCTTTTCCGGCTCAGGCGTCGGGGCCGGGGTGGCCGGAGTCACCGCGGGGGTGGTCGGCTTGGTCGGGTCGACGGTCGGGGCCGGGGCGGCCGGATCGGTGGCCGGGGTGGTCGCCGGAGCGACCGCCGGGGCGGCAGGGTCCTTGGCCGGAGCGGCCGGGGTATCGGCGGCCTGGGCCAGGCCGGCGACGAGGAGGAGGGCGAGCAGGTTCTTCATAGGTGTGCAGGAGCAAAACCCCGGGGGCGGGGGGAAGTTGCATGATGGTCTTTCTTGCGACCAGCACCGCCCCCTTCCATCCAACCCTTCCCCTGACCCTTGTCTACTACCTCCCCCCGCGCCCACCTACCCTTCATCCCCAGACCGCCCGTCGATCACTTCCCGTTTTTCTGCTTCTCGAACTCGGCGTCCCGTCGGCGGGCATGCTCCGCGTAGGCCTCCTCGAAGATTCTTTCCAGGTCGGAACGAACCATGACGAACTGCCAGGCGGGGTCATCCGATTTCGGGTCGAACTTCGCGCAGGCCTGACGAACGCGTTCACGGGCGACGGCGGCGGTCGACGGGGCGCGCGCGTCCAGGTTCTTGCCGACGCCATTCTCGATGAAGCCAAGCATGGCTTGGAGGGCCGCGGGCGTGGTCTGTTGCTCGCGGGCGGCCCAGTAGGCGGTGTCATCGGCGGTCGCGGCCGCTTGCGCGCAGACCTTCGCCCAAGCCGCGGCCGGATCGAAGTCCGGCCTGATCCCCTTGTCCCCTTTGCCCGGCTCGCCGTTGATCGCCCGCATCCCATGCTGGACCATCCAGCCCGGGTGATAGGTCGGCGGACCGCTTTTACGCGCCCAAGCCACCACGGCCTGTTGATCGGCCTGGCCGAACTTGCGCGTCAACGCACCCCAGAGCTTGAGTTCCTTGGGGCCGGACAGGCTCAGTAGATACCTCCAAGCGACCTTCGCGGTCGGATCCTCCACGCGTTCGATGTCATACGCGGCGCGCAGGCTCGCGGCCATGAAAAGACCGTGGGCGGCCTTCGGGTCCTCGGTCGCCAAAACCAAGGCTCGGCTCAGCAGGTCGACCGGATTGTTCTCCGGGACGATCTCGCTCAACGTACGCCCGGTGAACGGCCGGTTCGGCGCGAGGTTCCCCGGGGCGTCGATGTTGAAGCTGCGCGGGCCCGTGCGGGTGACGAGCAGCCCACGGTCGGCAGGCGCCGGGGACGGCGGGTCGCCGGCGGCGCCGAGAGGTAGCGCGGCGGCCAGAATAATCAGCGACGGAAGGGCGGAGCGCATGCGAGGGGTGTAGTAAGAAATTTATAAATCCACGCGGATCAAGGTCGAGGCGGTTGTGCGGACGTGGTCCCGAAACGGTCGATCCATCGAACCCTTGATCGGTCGGCCCGAATGAATCCCAAGGGTCGCGAGGCACCGCCCACGTTGCCGCTCAGGTAGGGACCAGCGTCCCTGCTGGTCCGCAGGGTAGCGGCGGAGGAACGATCCTGGTCAACTGGCCAGCAGGTCAACTGATCAACCACGCACACGGCCGACCGAGGACGGTCAGCCCTACCTGAAGACGCAGAGGGGACAAGTGGACAAGCGGGCACGTGGGCAAGGGGGAGGCTAAAGGCCCTAGCCCTGGCCCTGGCCCCAGCCCTTACCCAGCGCAGCCCCGCTCAATCCTCCCGCAGGATCTCGCGCGGGCTGGAGCCGTTCTCGGGGCCGACGTAGCCGCGCTCCTCGAGGGCGTCCATGATGCGGGCGGCGCGGTTGTAGCCGAGCTTGAGCTTGCGCTGGAGCATCGAGACCGAGGCGCGGCGGTGGGTCTTGATGATCTGCCAGCAACGCTCGATGAGGGCGTCCTCGTTGTTGACGTCGACCTCCTCCATGTCCTCCTCGTCGCCTTCGGTCGAGGCGTTGTTGATCGCCTCGACGATGTCCTGGGCGAACTCGGGGCCGCCGTTCTTGGCGTGGATCTCGTCGACGATGGCGCTGATCTCCTGCTCGCCGATGAAGGCGCCCTGCACGCGGTTGAGCGTGGCCGTGCCCGGGGGGATGAAGAGCATGTCGCCGCGGCCGACCAGCGACTCCGCGCCGCCGCGGTCGAGGATGGTGCGCGAGTCGATCTGCGAGGAGACCTTGAAGGCGATGCGCGTCGGGAAGTTGGCCTTGATCAGGCCGGTGATGACGTCGGTCGACGGGCGCTGCGTGGCGAGGACGAGGTGGATGCCGGCGGCGCGGGCCAGCTGGGCCAGGCGCGCGACGAGCGTCTCGATGTCCTTGGCGGCGACCATCATGAGGTCCGCCATCTCGTCGATGATGCAGACGATGTAAGGCAGCTTCTCGGTCGGGATGGCGATGCCGTCGTCGAAGGCGTTCTCGGCGGCCTCGGTGGCGGCGGCCTGCTCCTCCGGCGTGAGCACGAGCTCCTCCTGTTTGGGCTGGCCCTTCTCCTTGTCGATCTTGGCGTTGAAACCGGCGATGTTCTTCACGCCGCACTTGCCGAAGATCTTGTAGCGCTTGCTCATCTCGGCGACCAGCCACTTGAGGGCGGCGGGCACGCGCTTCGGGTCGGTCTCGACCGGCACGAGGAGGTGCGGCAGCTTGCTGTAGACCTGCAGCTCGACCACCTTGGGGTCGACCATGATGAAGCGGAGGTCCGCCGGGCCGTGGCGGTAGAGCAGCGAGGCGATGAACGCGTTGATGCAGACCGACTTGCCCTGGCCGGTGGAGCCGGCGATGAGGCAGTGCGGCATCTTCGCGAGGTCGGCGATCACGGGCTTGCCCGTCACGCTGTCGACGCCGAGGACGACCGGGATCTCCATCTTGGCGCGCGCGTCGACCCAGGCCTGGGATTCGATGATCTCGCGCAGGAGCACGTCCTTGCGGACGCGGTTGGGGATCTCGATGCCGACGGTGCCCTTGCCCGGGACCGGCGCGAGGATGCGCACGGCCTCGGCCTCGAGGTTCATCGCGATGTTGTTGGAGAGGTTGGCGATCTTCTCGACGCGCACGCCCGGGGCGGGCTTGATCTCGTAACGGGTGATGGACGGACCCTGCTGGATGCCGACGTCGATGCCGGCGGAGGGGTCGACGGGGATGCACTCGACCTTGAACTGCTTGAGGGTCTCGATGAGGTCCTGCGCGCGCTTGCGGAAATCCTCGGCGGGGACTTCGGAGCCTTCCTTCGGCTTGGCGAGGTGGTCGCGGCTCGGGAAGATGTAGTCGCCGCTGCGCTTGAGCTGCTGCGAGGCCTTGGCGCGCTCGATGGCCTCGGGCTTGACGACGAGGACCTTGCCGCCGCCGACGGTCGAGACGACCTCGGGTTCGGGCGCCTTCTTGACGGGCTCCGGCTTGACCGGCTCGGGCTTCACCGGTTCCGGCGCGGGCGCGGCGACGACGGGCGTCACGGTCACGGACTCCGGCTTCACGATGGCGGGGCCGGCCTCCTCCGCGGCCTCCGCGGGCTCGACCGCGGCCTTGGCGGCGCGACCCTTCCTCACCGGCGGCAGATCGAGCTCGTCGAGGTCGTCGTCGAGCGGGACGTCCACGATCGCGGTGACGGCCGCGACCTTCGTCGAGGACTTCGGCTGGGCGGCCGGGGCCACCTCGGCGCCGACGATCTCCTGCTGCTTGCGACGCAGCTCGGCGGCGGCGGCCGCGCGACGGCGACGTTCCTCGTCGGCCTTGAGCGCGGCGGCCTTGCGGTCGGCGTTCCAGGCGCCGACGCCATCGCGCAGCTCGGCGATCCAGGCGGCGAGCGTGGCCTTGGGGTCGTCGGCGACGACGCCGAGGAGACAGAAACCGTAGGGCAGGATGAGCACCCACACGCCGATCTCGCCGAGGACCGGCTTGCAGAGGTTGTCGTAGAGGAAGCTGCCGAGGAGGCCGCCCGCGCCCTTCGGGTCGAAGGCGCCGTAGGGCAAGGCCAGGTTGGCGTCGCCCTCCATCCCGAGCCAGCGGGCGAGGATGGGCGCGCCGAAGAGCAGGCAGGCCGCCATCAGCGCGACCTTGGTCGGCCACAGGGTGTGCGCGCGGTTGTTGAGCGCGAACCAGGCGGCGAGGAAGATGAACCCCGGGATGAGGAAGGCCGCGTAGCCGAAGAGGCTGAAGACCAGAACGGCGATGCTGGCGCCGAACGAGCCGCAGGGGTTGCCGGTGATCTGGGTCCCGGTGGTGGCGGGCAGGTTGAGCTTCTGCTCGAGCCATTCGCGCATCCAGAACGCGTCCTGGAGCGTGTGGAACGCCATCGCGATCAGCAGGAAGGTGCCGAGCGCGCCGAGGATCACGGCGAGGATCGGGCGGCTCTCGCTGGCGGGGCGGGCGAGGGTCGCGGAGGTGCGCTTGCGGGCAGGGGCGGGCATCGGATTATTCGCCGAAGAGGTGGCCCTGCTGCGTGCCGGCGTCCGGGGCGGGCGTCGGGTCGGCGTGCAGGTGGCGGGGCGGGCGCGTGACGCGCGCGGCGACGGAACGCTGGCGTTCCTGCGCGAGGCGCTCGACCATGCCGGCGAGGGCGTGGCGGATCCACTTCGGGGTGAAGGAGGCGGCGGCGTAGTCGCACGGGCCGTAGCCGTGGACGCGGCCGGCCTGGAGCAGCGCGTCGTTCTGGGCGAACTCGGCCTCGCTCTCGGGCACGTAGACGGCGAAGGCCTTGCCGCCGTTCTTGCGCAGCAGCGAGAAGACCGGCACGTCGCTGGGGCCGTCTGCCACGTAGATCATGTTCTCGAACGGCACGCGGCGATCCTCGGCGCGCACCACGGAATTGACGTCGATCTCGGGGTTCTTGTTCGAGCCCTTGTTGATCTCGAAGAGGAAGCGGGTCTTGATGGTGTTGTCGACCATCGCGGCCACCTGGGTGATCTCTGTCGGCAGCTCGAGCGCGAGCTCGTCCTGGCGGGTGAAATGGGGCGGGAGCGGGTGCTCCAGGAACTCGCAGCCGTAGATGCCGTCGACGTGCCGGGCCAGGCTGGTGCCGCGGATCATCTCGGCGAGGCCGGTGCTGATCACGTAATGCTCGAGGGCGACCTCGACGTTGTGCTTGCGGCCGAGCTCGCGGACGAAGTCCTTGAGCGCGGGGAAGAAGTCCGGCAGGCCGGGGCAGAGCTCGATCTCGCCGCCCAGCTCGCGCAGGCGCTGGTTGGTCAGGCCCTTCAGGGCGCCCGACTTCACGTAGCTGAGCAGGTGGTTGAGGTAGACGGAGTCCTTGGAGGTGCGGATCCCCTTGCGGGCGTAGAGCGCCGGCAGCTGGTTCGTCTCCTTCCAGAAGAGCTCCTCGTCGATGCCGAAGGCCTTGAAGAGCGGCGTCTGCATGTAGCCGGGGCAAAGGGTCTTGTCGAAATCCCAGACGCAGGCGAGCACGTGGCTTCCTCGTAGGGCGGGTTCCTGGGGCTGCATGAAGGCGGAGGTGGGAAGGAGTGGCGAAAGGTCGTGCTTGCGGAGGGCGTCCGACCGCACTCCATTGATTAACCGAGGGGCTTGCCCTGTCCAAGTCCCGATTGCCCGAAACCCACCATGTCCGACTCCCCCCTCCGCCCCGATATGTCCGGCTTCCGCCGCCGCCTGACGGAGCTGGAAGGGCTCCTGGCCGACCCGGCGACCTTCGGGGATAGCCGCCGGGCCGCCGCCCTGGGCGCGGAGCTCCGTTTCACCTCCAAGGCGGTCAAGGCCGACGAGACCCTGGTGGGCCTCGAGAAGGAGCTCGCCGAGTCCCAGGCCCTGCTGGCCGAGAGCGACGGCGAGATGCGGGCCATGGCCGAGGAGGAGGTCCGCCGCCTGACCCCCGCGGTCGAGACCGCGCGCGAACAGCTCATCCGGGCCATCCTGCCGCCGAACCCCGACGACTCCCGCAACGCGATGGTGGAGATCCGCGCCGGGACGGGCGGCGACGAGGCCTCCCTCTTCGCGGCCGACCTCCTGCGCGCCTACACCCGCTTCGCCGAACGCAAAGGCTGGAAGTGCGAGCTGATGTCCCTGGCCCAATCCGACCTCGGCGGGGTCCGCGAGGCGGTCCTGCTGATCGAGGGCGAGGGGGCCACCGCCCTGCTCCGCCACGAGGCCGGCGTCCACCGCGTCCAGCGCGTGCCCGCCACCGAGGCTTCCGGCCGCGTCCACACCTCCGCGGCCACCGTCGCCGTCCTGGCCGAGGCCGAGGAGGCCGAGGTCGTGCTCAAGCCCGAGGACCTCGAGATGACGGTCGCGCGGGCCTCCGGCGCCGGCGGCCAGCACGTCAACAAGACGGAGTCGGCCGTGCAGATCATCCACAAGCCGACCGGCCTGATGGTCTACTGCGCCGACGAGCGTTCCCAGCTGCGCAACCGCCAGAAGGCCTTGCGCGTCCTGCGTTCCCGCCTGCTCGACCAGACCCGCGCCAAGGAGCGCGAGGCCCGCGCCGACACCCGCAAGAACATGATCGGCTCCGGCGACCGCTCCGAACGCATCCGGACCTATAATTTCCCGCAGAACCGCATCACGGACCACCGCATCGACCTGACCGTGCACGGCATCGAGCAGATCCTCGAGGGCGAGCTGGACGAGCTGGTGAACGCGCTGTACGAGGCGGACATCCGCACCCGCGCCGAGGCGATCACTCGTCCTTCAGCGTGAAGGCGCCGGCCTGATCGTCGAAGCGGAACTTGCCCGTGGCGGGTTGGCCGTCGTCCAAACGGGCGTCGACCGCCGCGAGCACGCGTCGGGCGGAGGCGCCGCCCTCGGCGGGCGTGAAGACGAGGGTCGGCTTGCCCTTACCCGCGGGTCCGGACGTCGTGAAGCGCCAAGCACCGGGCACGGCGCACTTCTCGAGGACCGGACCGACGGCCGCGCGAAAACCGGCGGCCGCGACGGGCTCCGGCGCCTTGGCCAGGTCGAAATCCTCGGGCCAGGCGCCCTTCTCGGCGCGGTGCTGCAGCAACGGCGTGCGCGCGGCGCGGAAGACCTCGGTCACGCCATCGGCGGCCAGCGTGTCCTTGCTGACCAAGAAGAAGGCGACCCCCAGGCCGAGCGCGAGCCCCAGCACCGCGTAGATGGTCACGTGATACCACAAGGGCGACGTGGGAGCCTGGAGGATCTTGGGCGGGGTATCGGCCATGGAGGAAAACCCAGATTGCGGCGCGGGGGGTAACCTTCAAGCCCGGAGCGTCCCATTTTGCTTCTTGGAGCCGACGCGATTCGCGCCTTGATGAAGCCGGATGGACTCCGCCCACCTCGAACGCTTCGCCGGCATCGGCCGCCTCTACGGGCGCGCCGGCATGGAGCGGCTCGCGGGCGCCGGCTTCCTGGTCGTCGGCCTCGGGGGCGTCGGCTCCTGGACCGCCGAGGCCCTCGCCCGTTCCGGCGTCGGCCACCTCGCGCTCGTCGACGGCGACAGCGTCTGCGTCTCGAACACGAACCGACAGCTGCACGCCGTCGCCGGCAACGTCGGCAAGCCCAAGACCACCGCGGTCGCCGAACGCGCTCGCGCCATCCACCCGGCGATCCGCGTGACCGAGCACCCGCGCTTCCTCTCCCGCTTCAACCCCCACGAGGTGCTCGCGGACTTCACGGGCGTGGTGATCGACGCGATGGACGCGCTTTCGCCCAAGTGCGGCCTGATCGCCGAGGCGGTGAACCGCCGGCTGCCCGTGGTGACGGTCGGCGGGTGCGCGGGCCGGCTCGACGGCACGCGCCTCAAGGTCACCGACCTGCGCGATTCGCGCGACGACCCGCTGATGATGCTGGTGCGCAAGCGGCTGCGGCAGAACTTCGATTTCCCCCGCGGCAAGACGCCCTTCGGCGTGTCGTGCGTGTGGTCCGACGAGCCGTTCACGCAGCCGACCGACTGCGAGGGGTTGCCGGGCGGCGAGCTCCCCGAGGGCGAGGACCTGCGCCCGAACTGCGAATGGGGCTACGGCACCGCGGCGCATGTCGCCGGCGCCTTCGGGCTGGCGGCGGCGGGCGAGGCCCTGCGGCTCGCGCTACTGCCCCAGGAATAATCGCGAGAAGTTCGCGTTGGTCAGCGCGGCGGCCTCCGCCGCGGGCACGCCCATCGTCCGCGCCAGCTCCTCAAGGTTGCGGAGAAGGTTGGCGGGGTGGTTCTGTTCGACGCCTTCGGCGGAGCGCGGCAGCTCGTGCACGCGGTGCTCCGGCGCCGGGCAGAGCGCGGGTGCGTCGGTCTCGACGAGGATCCGCTCGCGCGGGATGGCCGCGGCGAACTGGTCGCGCAGGTG
>JBEGOO010000052.1:0-14249 GCA_041182045.1 Verrucomicrobiota bacterium | reverse complement strand
TGCGGGTCGAAGAGTTCGCAGGCCATGATCGTTCCGGCGAGCGGGACGGCCCCGGCGCCGGCGAAGACGCCGACGAACCCGAGGGCGGCGCCGACGGCGACGGGCAGCGTGGTCAGGTCGGCCAGGCTGCTGCCGAGGCAGGCACCGATGACGAAGAGCGGGGTGACTTCCCCGCCGCGGAAGCCGGCGCCGATACAGAGGGCGGTGAGGATGAATTTGAGCGCCGCGATGAGCGGTGAGAGCGGGTATTGGGCGGCGTCCTGGGCGAGCTCGATGCCGAGACCGGTGAAGGGCGCGAGGTGGCCGAACCAGACGAGGCCGGCGTAGAGCAGGCCGAAGGCGAAGATCGCGCGATAGGGCGTCGAGAGCGGGCCTTGGCCGGTGGGCTTCCAGCCAGGGTTGAAGGTGACGAAGGCGAGATAGGCGCGGGCGACCAGGCCGAAGGCGACGCCGAGGGCGGCGGCCCAGAGGAAGCCGGTGATGGTCAGGTCCGGCGGCAGGATGAGCCTGAAGTCGGTGTGGACGGCCCCGAAGGCATGGCGGCCGACCCAATCGGCCCCGAGGCCGGCGACGAGGCAGAGCGGGAGTCGGTACCACCAGCCGGCGGTCAGGCGGACGAATTCGAGGGCGAAGACGGCGGCGGCGTAGGGCGTGCCAAAAACGGCTCCAAAGCCCGCGCTGACCCCGCAGAGGAGCAAGGTGCGGCGTTCCTCGTCGGACAGCCTCCACGGGCCGCCTAGGCGGTCCGCCAGGGCCCCGCCCATCTGGAGGGCCGTGCCTTCCCGGCCGACGGAGGCGCCCCCGAGGTGGGAGAGCAGGGTGGTCCCGATGATCGCCGGGGCCATCGCCAGGGGTAGCGGCGTACCCGGAGACCGGATCTGGCCGATGAGGCTGCGGACGCCTCCGGCGCTGCCCGGGGTCAGCCGGGAGTAGATCCAAGTCATGAGCAGCCCCAGGAAGGGAAGCAACCAGACCAACCAGAGCTGGGCCTCAAACGTCCGCCCCACCCAGCCGAGCGCGTGCAGGAAGCCCGCGCCGGCCGCACCGACCAGCAGGCACGTTCCCGCGAGGAGGAGCGGCCAGCGCAGGAAGATGGAGGAGCGGGGGAGCAAGGGCGATAAGATGGAGTGCGGAATCGAGTGCTGAGTCGATGGCTGAATCGATGATAGAAACAAGCAAGGAAGGGTTAACACGCACCAACCCTAACCGCCAACCCCTAACCGCTAACCGCTTCCGACCATCCGCTAACTCAAAATCCCCTTGATGACCTTGGCCGGGATGACGCCGACGAGTTTCTGGTCCAGTCCTTGGTACTTGAAGAGCAGTTTGTCGTGGTCGAGGCCGAAGCGGTTCAGGATCGTGGCGTGGAGGTCGCGCACGTGCACCGGGTCCTTCACGACGTTGTAGGAGAACTCGTCGGTCTCGCCGAGGACGGTGCCGCCCTTGACGCCGGCGCCCGCCGCCCAGATGCAGAAATTACGCGGGTGGTGGTCGCGGCCGTAGTTTGTCTTGGTGAGCGTGCCCTGCGAATAGACCGTGCGGCCGAACTCGCCGCCCCAGATGACGAGCGTGTCGTCGAGCATGCCGCGCTGTTTGAGATCCTGGATCAGCGCCCACGCGCCTTGGTCGATGTCCTTGCACTGCTGGCGGATGTCGTTGGGGAGGTTGCCGTGCTGGTCCCAGCCGCGGTGGAAGACCTGGACGAAGCGCACGCCGCGTTCGACGAGGCGGCGCGCCGTGAGGCAGCTGTTGGCGAAGGTGCCGCGGTTGCGCGAATCCGGGCCGTACATCTCGAAGGTCTTCTCGGACTCCTGGCCGAGGTCGGCCAGCTCCGGCACCGAGGCCTGCATGCGGAAGGCCATCTCATACTGCTTGAGGCGGGCCGCCGTCTCGGGGTCGCCCGCGGCCTGGTAGGTCATCTCGTTCAGCTCCGCGAGGCCATCGAGCATCTTGCGGCGCGTGGCGCGGCTGACGCCCTCGGGGTCGCGCAGGTAGAGGACGGGGTCGCCCGCGGAACGGAAGGTCACGCCCGCGTGCTGGGTCGGGAGCATGCCGGCCGACCACAGGCGGGCCGAGATCGCCTGCACGTTGGAGCCGGGGTTGGAGTGGCGCGCGTGGAGCACCACGAAGGTCGGGAGGTCCTCGTTCGCGCTGCCCAGACCGTAGGACAGCCAGGAGCCGAGCGACGGTTTGCCGGGCACCATGTTGCCCGTGTACGAGAGCATGTTGGCGGGCTCGTGGTTGATCGCCTCCGTGTTCATCGTCCGGATGATCGCGATGTCGTCGACCATCTTGGCGGTGTACGGCAGGAGTTCCGAGATCCACGCCCCCGACTGGCCGTACTGCTTGAAGGAGAAGGCCGACGGGGCGACCGGGAAGCGCTTCTGACCGGAGGTCATGCCGGTGACGCGCTGGCCGTTGCGGATCGAATCCGGGAGGTCCTGGTCGAAGCGCTTCACGAGCTCGGGCTTGTAGTCGAAGGTCTCGAACTGCGACGGCGCGCCGATCATCGAGAGGTAGATGCAGCGCTTCGCCTTGGCGGGGAAGCGCGTGCCGGGAGGCAGGTCCGGGGCGCCCGCGGCGAGCGCGCGGCCCACGCCGCCGGCGAGGAGGGAACCGAGGGCGATGCCGCCCAGGCCCATGGCGTTCTGGCGGAAGAACTGCCGGCGGTTGACGCGGAAGTTGTGTTCGAGGGGGTCGAAGGGTCGCATGGGCTTACTTGTTGAGGGTTTCGTCGCGGTTGAGCATCTGCGAGCAGACGAGCGTCCAGGCGGCCACCTCGACGGGCGGCGCCTTGGCGGCGGGCGGGTATTCGCCGGCCTTGGCCAGCTTGGCGGCCTCGGCGGGCGCGGCGGCGTAGTCGGCGCGGAAGGCGGCCAGCGAGCGGGCGAAGACCTTCTGCTCGGCCGGGGTCGCGGGCCGCGACAGCAGGATCCAGCTCAGCCGGTCGACGCGGGCGGCGTCGTCGCCCGGGGTCGCGAGCAACCGCTCGGCGAGCACGCGCGACGCCTCGACGAACTGGACGTCGTTGAGGAGGTTGAGCGACTGCAGCGGGCTGTTCGAACGTTCGCGGCGGGTGCAGAAGACCTCGCGGGCGGTGGCGTCGAAGTTGATCATCATCGGGTGCGGGGCGGCGCGCTTGAGGAAGGTGTACATCGAGCGGCGGTAGAGGCCCTCGCCCTTGTCCTGGACGTAGAACCGGGTGTTGCTCTGGGTCATGGCGACGTCGCTCCAGATGTTCTCGGGCTGGTACGGCCGGACCGACGGACCGCCGACCTTGCGGACGAGGAGACCGGCGGCGGCCAAGGCGGTGTCGCGCACCTGCTCCGCGTCCAGGCGGTAGCGCGGGCCGCGCGAGAGCAGGCGGTTCTTCGGGTCCTTCTCGAGCTTCTCCGGCGTGAAGGCGCCCGACTGGCGGTAGGTGTCGGACAGGACGATCAGGCGCACCATATGACGGACGTCCCACTTGGCGTCCATGAACTCGACCGCGAGCCAGTCGAGCAGCTCGGGGTGGGTGGGCTTGTCGCCCATGATGCCGAGGTTCTCGGTGGTCTCGGCGAGGCCGGTACCGAAGAACTGGTACCAGAGACGGTTGATCGTGACGCGGGCCGTCAGCGGGTTGCGGCGGTCGACGAGCCAGCGGCCGAGGTCGAGGCGGTTGGCGGAGGCGCCGGCCTTGACGAGCGGCGGGAGCACCTTCGGGGTGTCCGCGGCGACGGTCTCACCCGGGTCCGTGTACTGGCCGCGCTTGAGGACCTTGGCGGTGGCGGGCGTTGGATTCTCCTTCATCACCAAGGTCATCGCGCCGCGGGCCTTCACGGCGTCGAGCTCGGCGTTGGTGGCGCGCAGCTTGGCGAGGACTGACTGGTCGGACTTGTCGATGCGGCGGTCGAAGTAGGAGCGGAGCATCGCGACGGTCTCGGGCTTGGCCTTCGCGCCATCCTTGCCGAGGGCCGCGCGCAGCTCGGGGACCTTGCCGAGGGTGACGACGTCGCCGGCGTCCACGAGGGCGGGGATGAGGTTGACGGAGGCGAGGACGATGCCGCTCGCGCCGGAGGCGCCGCTGCGGGTGCCGAACCGGAAGGGCACGGTCGTCTTGATCGTGGCGTTCGCGGGCAGGGTGTTGTTGTCGACGAGGATCTTCTGCGGTTCGCCTTCGATGAAGATCTTCACGCCGTCCGGCTTGCCCGAGCCGTCATAGGTCACGATGACCTCGACTTCCTTGTTGAGCGGGATGGCCCCGGCGGCGCGGACCTTGAGGGCTTGGTCGGGCCAGCGCTGGATGATGTGCATGGCGGGGTTGCCGTTCTCGATCCAGAAATCCCAGCCGCGGAAAGCGTTCCCTTCGTCCATGCGGGCCAGCACGGCGCCGTTGACGCCCTTCGTCATCTTCAGGCGGACCTGCACGGTCCAGGCCTGGTTCTTCTCGAAGTCGCCGACGGTCGGGTGCTCGTAGGCGGAGGCGCCATCGAGGACGAAGCCGCCCTGGCGCTTGTTGATCGTCGGCTTGCCGACGACCTTGGCGGTCAGGGCCGGGCCGGTGGGGGCTTTGAGGGTGGTGGCGCGGTCGGCGTCGAAGACCCAACCGGTGGGCAGGTCCTTCGCGACGATCGCGGACGGCTCGGCGGTCTTGCGCCACGCGGCGAATTCCTTGTCGGCCTTGGCCTTGCGGGCGGCGTCCTCCTTGGTCAGGGCGGCGAGCTGCGTCTCCAATTCGGCCTTACGGGCGATATCTTCGGGACGCGGGACGAGCAGGGACGGTGGGTGGTTGGCGTTGTTGCCGTCGAGGGCCGACATCGGGGTGTTCCGGAAGAAGGCGGCCAGGCTGTAGAATTCCTTCTGGCTGATCGGGTCGAACTTGTGGTCGTGGCAGGCCGCGCAACCGCTGGTCAAACCGAGCCAGACCGCGCCGAGCGTCTCGACCTGGTCCTTGGCGTAGTTGGCCATGACTTCGTCGGGGATGGCGCCGCCTTCCCCGGTGGTCGGCAGGCAGCGGCAATAGCCCGTCGCGACGATCTGGTCGATGGTCGCGTTCGGCAGGAGGTCGCCGCCGACCTGCTCGATGGTGAACTGGTCGAAGGGCTTGTTCTCCTTGAAGGCGCGGATGACCCAGTCGCGGTAGGGGTAGATGTTGCGGGCGTTGTCGATGTGGATGCCGTGCGTGTCGGCGTAGCGGACGGCGTCGAGCCAGTGGCGCGCCATCTGCTCGGCGTGCTCGTCGGTCTTCAGGAGACGCTCCACCGCCTGGGCGTAGGCGTCGGGCGAGGCGTCCGCGAGGAAGGCCTGCGTGGCCTCGGGGGTGGGCGGCAGGCCGGTGAGGTCGAGGTTCAGGCGACGGAACAGACGGGCCTTGTCCTCGGGCGGGTTGGGCTTGAGGCCTTCCTTGGTCAGGCGGGTGACGACGAAGGCGTCGAGCGGGGACTTCGCGCCGGCGACCGTCGGCACGGCCGGACGGACCGGCGCGATGAACGACCAGTGCTCCTCGTAGCGGGCGCCTTCGGCGATCCAACGGCGCAGCAGGGCCAGTTCGGCGGGTTTCACCGTCTTATGGGATTCCGGCGGCGGCATGACCTCGTCCGGATCCTGGTTCAGGATGCGGGCGATCAGCGGGGACTTGTCCGGGGCGCCCTTGACGATGACGACGTCGCCGCTCTTGGCCGGCGCGAAGGCGAACTCGGCGCGGTCGAGGCGCAGGCCGGACTTACGAGTCCCGGAGTCGGGCCCGTGGCAGTGGTAGCAATACTCCGAGAGGATCGGCTGGATGTCGCGGTTGAACGACACGGTCTCGGCGCCGAGGACGGCGAGCGGCGCGAGCAACCAGAGGGCGGGGCGGGACGACATGGGCAAAGGGTTCGACCATCCTGCGGTGGCTCGGGTTCCCTGCAACCCTAGCCAAAGAAAAACCCCTCTTATGAGGGGTCTTGGCGGGCCGAGGTGGGCGGTCTTATTTGACCGGGGAGTAGTCCGTCGGCACCAGGAACTCGGACTTCACGCCGTCGGGCTGGGCGATGGTCAGCGAGCCGCCGGCCTTCTTCTCGGAGGCTTCCTTGGCGGCGATCCAGACCGGGTCGGCGCGGAAGGCGTCGAAGCTGGCCTTGGCGGCGTCCGCCGACTTGTGGGTGAGGAGGTAGACGAGGGTGTTGCCGGCGACGAGCGGGGACTTGGCGCCCTTCTGGTCGGCCGCGAGGTTCCAGTAGCAGACGTTGGTCATGCCATGCTTCTCGAAGAGCTTGAGGGTGTGGTCGCGGAAGCGGGCGTTGAGGTTCTCGAGGCGGCCGGCTTCGGTCGTGTACGTGCGCAGTTCGAAGACGCCCTGGCCGTAGGCCTTGACGGCGGCGAGCGGGGAGTAGTCGGTGGCGGTCAGGAAGGCGGACTCGACCTTGGTGATGAGCTTGCCGTTCGCCTCGGAGGCCTTCTGCGCGGCCTTCCAATCTGGGTCGGCCTGGAAGGCCTTCCAGGAGGCGTCGCGGGCGGCGCGGTCCGGGTAGGCGAGGAAGTAGACCAGCTTGTTCTCGGTGTTCTTCACCGGCACGAAGTAGCCGAGGCTCGTCATGCCGTGCTTGGCGAAGAGCTTGAGCGTGTGGTCGCGGAAGCGGGCGTTGAGCGCGTCGAGCTTGCCTTCGGCGGCGTAGTAGACGCGCATCTCGAAGAGACGCGTGTCGGGCTCGGCGGCGACCGCCGAGGAGGCGAGCAGGCCGAACGTGAGGAGGGAGAGCAGGGTTTTCATGGGAAGGGCTTATTTCTTGAGGAAGGCGTCGACGTTCTCGCGGGTCACGACCTGGAAGGGGATCATGACCTCCTTCTCGAAGGGTTGCTTGGACGCCATGAGGATGGCGGCGTCGACGGCGCCGCGGCCTTGGCCGACCGCATCCTGGAAGACCGTGGCGTCGAGGCGGCCGGCTTTCACGGCGTCGAGCGCCTGGGCGATGGCGTCCACGCCGATGACGTAGACGTCCTTCTTCAGGCCGGCCCGTTCCAGGGCGAGGAGGGCGCCCATCGCCATCTCGTCGTTGTGGGCGAAGATGGCCTGGAACTTGCCCTTGTGGGCTTGGATCCAGTTCTCCGTGAGGGCGAGGGCCTTGGCGCGATCCCAGGAGGCGGTCTGGGCGTCGAGCAGCTTGAGGCCCGGGTATTTGGCGAGGACCTTGCGCGCGCCGGCATCCCGGTGGATCTGTGCGGACTGACCCATGATGCCGTGGATCATCAGCACGTTGCCCTGGCCGCCGAGCTTCTTGGCGATCGCCTCCATCGCGAGGATACCGGCCTGCTCGTCGTCGGAGCCGACGTAGCAGTCGGGCGCGGCCTTGGTCAGGGAGTTGACGTTGATGACGGGGATCTTCGCCGCGCGGGCGCGGTCGATGGCGGGCGAGCTGGCCTCGACCTCGCACGGGTTCAGGATGATGACGTCGACCTTCTGGGAGATGAAGTTCTCGGCCTGGCTGATCTGCTTCTGGGCGTCGGCCTGGGCGTCGACGAAGACGAGCTTCACACCGCGCTCCTTGGCGCGGGCCTGGACGGCGTCACCGAGCCGGGCGGTGTACTCGGCGGATTGGTCGCGCGAGGAGTAGCCGACCAGCCATTCGCCGGGCTTGCGGGGCTCGGCCTTC
Organism: Verrucomicrobiota bacterium; assembly: GCA_041182045.1. Taxonomy (GTDB): domain Bacteria; phylum Verrucomicrobiota; class Verrucomicrobiia; order Opitutales; family UBA953; genus UBA953. The sequence continues at coordinate 6,642 of JBEGOO010000052.1, read as the reverse complement.
TTGCAGGCGGTGACGAGGACGGTGGCGACGAGACCGAGGGTGCCGAGGGCGATGCGTGGGGTGAGGCGCATGCCGGTTTCTTACGAACGGGCCTGCCGACGGTCGAGCCAAACCGCACCGACGATGATGACGCCCTTGATGACGGCCTGGTAATAGGAGGACACGCTGAGGAGGTCCAAGCCGTTGTTGATGATGCCGATGAGGAGGACCCCGAGGATCGTCCCCAGGACGCCGCCGACCCCGCCCGAGAGGCTGGTGCCGCCGATGACCACCGCGGCGATGGCGTCGAGTTCGTAGGCCTGGCCGGCGTTGGGCTGTCCGGTGGTGATGCGCGCGGCGAGCACGACCCCGGCGAGGCCGGTGAGGAGGCCGCAGAGGCCGTAGGCGAAGAGCTTGACCTTCGGGACCGAGACGCCGGCCGCGCGGGCGGCGGGTTCGTTGCCGCCGACGGCGTAGAGGTGGCGCCCGAGCCGAAAGCGTCCGAGGAAGACCCACGAGACCAGCGCGACGAGCGCAAAGCAGAGCAGCGGGATCGGGAGCGGGCCGACGTCGCCGGCGAGGTCGGTCAGGGCCGGGGTCATGTCCGCGACGGGTTTGCCGCCGCTGAGGATGAGCGCGAGGCCGCGGGCGACGGTCATCATGCCGAGGGTGACGATGAAGGGGGCGATGCCGCCGCGGGTGACGAGCACGCCGTTGAGGAGGCCGCAGAGCCCGCCGGTGAGGAGGCCCATGCCGATCGGCACGAGGAGCGCGTGCTCGCCGGGGTGGGCGAAGAGGGCGCAGACGACGCCGCTAAGGGCGACGACGGAGCCGAGGGAGAGGTCGACGCCGCCGGTGAGGAGCACGAAGGTCACGCCGACCGCGAGGATGCCGTTGATGGAGACCTGGCGGGCGACGTTGGTGAGGTTCGACGCGGTGGCGAAGCTGTCGGTGGTCGCGGCGAGCAGGCCGGAGATGAGCAGGAGCACCGCGACGATGCCGAAGCGGTGGACGAGGTTGCGGTCGAGGATGAATCGTCGGGCGAGGGTCATCGGGGCATGGCGTGGCGGAGGATTTCCTCCTGGGTGGTGTGGCGGGGGTCGAGTTCGGCGGAGAGTTCCCCCTGGCGAAGCACCAGGAGGCGATGGGTGAGGGCGAGGATCTCGGGCAGCTCCGAGGAGATCAGCAGCACGGCCTTGCCCGCGGCGGAGAGCCGGCCGATCAGCGCGTAGATCTCGGCCTTGGCCCCGATGTCGATGCCACGGGTGGGCTCGTCGAGGATGACGACGTCCGGTCCGGCGAGCAGGGCCCGGGCGAGCAGGACTTTCTGCTGGTTGCCGCCGCTGAGTTCGCCGATAGGCTGGCCGGGGTCGCGGGTCTTGATGGCGTAGGCCTCGATTTGTTCCGCGGTGGCGCGGGACTCCGCGGAGGCGTCGATGCCGGTGGGCGAGGAGAACCGCGCGAGGGCGGAGAGGGTGAGGTTGTGCTGGACCGACATCGCGGGGATGATGCCGAGGCCTTTGCGGTCCTCGGTGACCATCCCGAGGCCGGCGGCCAAGGCGTCCTGCGGGGAAAGCAGCCGGACGGGTCGGTCGCGCAGGCGGATCTCGCCGGCGGTGGCGGGACGGAGGCCGTAGAGGGCCTCGGCGATCTCGGTGCGGCCGGCGCCCATGAGGCCCGCGAGGCCCAGCACCTCGCCGCGGCGGAGCGTGAACGAGATGTCGCGGTACGCGGGTTCGCGGGTGAGCCCGCGGACCTCGAGGACGACTTCCCCGGGCGTCGTCACGACCGGCGGGAAGACCTTGGCGAGTTCGCGCCCGACCATGTGGTTGATCAACGCCGACGGCGTGAGTTCGGCGGCGGGGGCGGTGTGGACGAGCCGGCCGTCGCGCAGCACCGACAGGCGGTCGGCCAGGCGGAAGACCTCGTCCATCTTATGCGTCGTGTAGACCACCGCGACCCCGCGGCGGCGCAGCCCGTCGATGGCGCGGAACAGCGCGGCGACCTCATGGTCGGACAGCGCGGCGGTCGGTTCGTCCATCAGGATGACGTCGGCCTGCCGGGCGAGGGCCTTGGCGATCTCGACCACCTGGATCTGCGCGACGGACAAGCGGCGCATCGGTTGGCGCGTGTCGAGGTCGGTGTCGAGCGCGGCGAGCCAATGGCGGGCCTGGCGGTGCAGTTCCGCGCGGTCGACCCAGCCGAACGCGTCGACCGGTTCCAGCCCGAGCAGGAGGTTCTCCGCGACGTCGAGGTCGGGAATCGGCATGAGCTCCTGGTGGACCATCGCGATGCCCTGCGCGAGGGCGTCGTGCGGGTTGGCGAAGCGCACCGTCCGCCCGCGCCACTGGATCTCGCCGCCGTCCGGTCGATGGAGGCCGGCGAGCATCTTCATCAGGGTCGACTTCCCGGCGCCGTTCTCGCCCATCAACGCGTGCACCTCGCCGGGTCGGAAGTCCAGGGAGACGTCCTGCAGCACGGTCAGGCCGCCGAAGGTCTTGGTCAGCTGGACGGCGCGGAGCATCGCGGCTTACTTCAACGGCGGTTGGCTGGGCGGGAGGTCGCCGGCCACTTCCTTCGGCCAGGCGGTCAGCGGACGGATCTCGAGCCGGCGATACTCGCATTCGGCGGCTTCCGATTGGATCTGCAGCTTGCCGGCCTTCAGCGGAAACTCCTGGTCCGAGCCTTTCTCGCGATAACGGGAACGCAGGATGACGTTCACGGTGCGACCGTTGAGGCGGAACACCGCGTTCCCGTCGAGGGCGTAGATCTCGATGGTGTTCCACTCGCCGGAGGGCTTTTCGTGGTAGTCCGGGCCATGGAACGTGCGTCCGGTCATGGTGCGAAGCGGCGCGCGGGGGTCGTAGATCACGGAGCGTCCCTCCGTCCGGGCCGGGACGTCGATGATGGCGCCGGCGATGGGCCACCAGTCGCCGATGTCGCCTTCCTGGACCTGGCACTCCTGGCTGCGCATCCAGTTCTTGCCGCCGGCGCCGTGTTCGCCGACGCAGAAGATGAGGAGGCCGTTGTCGCGGACGGCGTTGAGGCGGGGTTCCCACTTGCGCGTCCCCCAGCGCTGCTGAGTGCGGAGGTGGAAGTTGTCGTAGGACTTCAGCGAGGTGAGCCCGCCGAAGACCTGGCCGCTGATGTGCAGCACGGGCTCGCCGTCGACGACCTGGGCGCTGAAGACGCCGAGCGGGTCGCGGTTGAGGCCGAGCACCGGATCGTCCTTGGCCGTCGCGCCGCGGACATAGCCCGGCACCTCGTAGGCCCGGTGCGGCACGCCGAGCCAGGTCTCCCATTGCGAGAGCTTGGCGTCGAGCAACGGGGTGAACGCCGGCTCCTCCGCGGCATGAACCGCGAGGGAGAGACCGCAGAGCAGGAGCCAGGGGCGCATCGGCTTAGCGGACGTCGCGCCAGAGCCACTTCATGGCCTCGGGGAGGAGCATGCCTCCGTGGCGGCCGTCGTGCGTGCCTTCGCCCATCACGAACTGGTAGTCGTAGCCCTTGGCCTTCCAAGCGTCGGCCATCTTCTGGTTGGCCTCCGGCCACACGCCGAACTGGTTCGTCAGGTCATGCGAGCCATCCTGCGAGAAGATACGGATGTCCTTCTTCGGGCTTTCCATGACCATCCGGGGGAACTGGTTGCCGCCCACTTCCTTGCCGTTGGTGTTGACGCCACGGATGTTGGTGAAGCTGCCGATCGTCGTGAACACCTTGCTGAAGGCGTCCGGTCGCCACCACGCCGCGTTGAAGGCGCAGATGCCGCCGGAGGAGGCGCCGCCGATCGCGCGACGCTTCGGGTCCTTGGAGATCTTGTAGCCCTTGGACTCGACCAACGGGATCATCTCCTCGAGCAGGAACTTCACGTACGCGTCGGTGACGCTGTCGTACTCGAAGGAGCGGTTGGACTTGCCGAGGGGCTTGCCGTCCTTGCCCTTGCCGGTGGGGTTGTTCTTGTCGGGGGCGAAACCGGGGTTGATGAAGAGCGCGATGGTCACGGGCATCTTGCCTTCGGCGATGAGGTTGTCGAAGACCGTCGAGACGCGCCAGTTGCCCTTGGGCCCGATGTAGCCCATGCCGTCCTGGAAGACCATCAGGCAGGCTTCCTTCTTCCCGTCATACTGCGCGGGGACGTAGAGCGCCCAGTCGCGACCGTAACCGGGGAAAGTCTTGGAGTCGTCGAGGTGGAACTTGGTGACCACGCCCTTGGGGACGTTGGCCTTCTCCTGGGAATCCGGTCCGAGGACATACTGGGCGTTCCAGTCCTTCTCCTTGGGGGCGGGCGTCTTCGTCGCGTCGGCCGGGGTGTTCGCGTTCCGCTGCGAAGCGTCGGCCTTGGCGGCCGGGGTCTGGGCCAGGGCGAAGGTGGACAACCCGGCCAGCAGGCAGGGCACGATGAATCGGAGGGACTTCATGGGGGTGAGGTCAATGAAGCAGACGCCCTAAGCCTGACAAGCCCAACTGGCTAGCGGGACGGTTCCTGGCCGACTTTCCGGAGGCGCCAGATCTCGGGAAAGCGCCAGTGGGTCAGCCCCATCACGCCGAAGGTGGCGAGACCGCCGAAGACCACTGAATTGACCGTCCCGAGCAGGCGGGCGGCGAGGCCGGATTCGGCCATGCCGAGCTCGTTGGAGCAGCCGACGAACACCGCGGTGACCGCGGAGACCCGCCCCATCATCTCCGGCGGCACGCTGGTCTGGAGGATCGTCTGGCGGATGATGACGTTGACCGCGTCGGCGGCGCCCGAGAGCAGCAGGAAGAGGAAGGCGAAGACGAAGGCCGCCTTCAGGCCGAGGCCGAGGAGCGCGGCGAGTTCGAGGGACAACCCGAAGCCGATGATGCACAAGCCGAAGACCGCGAACGAGGCGTAGAGGGCGGGTCCGGCCCGTTCGAGGGGCGGCCGGACGATGAGGTAGATGGACATCAGCACGGCGCCCATCGAGGTCGCGGCGCGGAGCAGGCCGAAGCCGAACTCGCCGACGCCGAGCATCTGCGCGAAGATCGGGAGCAAGGCGACGGCCCCGCCGAGGAGCACGGCGAAGAGGTCCATGGTGAAGGCGCCGAGCATGACGCGCTGGCTCAGCATGAAGCGGATGCCGACCGCGAGGCTCCGGAAGACCGGCTCGGGGGTGCGGGTCTGCAGCTGCTGGCTCGGCCGGAGGAGGCTGGTCGCGACGAGCGAGCCGAGGAAGCAACCGAGCATCAGGCCGTAGGCCAGCGGTTCACCGCCGAGCCAGAGCAGGATCCCGGCGAGGCCGGGGCCGATGACGCAGGCGAGCTCGAAGAGGGTGTTGCGCCAGCGCACCCCGCCGGCGATCAGCTCGCGCGGCAGCAGTTCGGCGATCATCGCCTGCCGGGCCGTGGTCAGGAAGCTGCGGGCCAACCCTCCGAGCGTCACCATCGCGTAGAGCAGCGTCAGCTGCAGCCAGGCCTCGAGGTGCAGCAGGCTCTGGGCGAGCAGAACGAGCCCGAGGAGCGACATCGCCGCCAGCGCCCAGCGCGCGATGCGCCGGCGGTTGTGGGTGTCGGCGACATGCCCGGCGAAGAGCACGGCGGCCACGAACGGGATCACTTCCGCCAGGCCGATGGCGCCCAAGGCGAGGGCGGCCTCGGCGGTGTCGGTCCGCGTCAGGCGGAAGACCTGCCAGGCCACGGCGACGCCTTGGATCTGGATGCCCAACGTCCCCAGGACGATCGCGCCGAGGTAGAGGCGGAACGACCCGTGCTGGACGGCGGAGGCCTGCGGCGCGTGGGACATCGCCCCGAGCAGAGCGGGGGGACGGCGACTAGGCAATCACGCCTTTGACGACGGTGCCGGCGATGTCCGTGAGGCGGTAGTAGCGGCCCTGGAACTTGAAGGTCTGGCGCTCATGGTCGACCCCGAGCAGGTGCTGCATCGTGGCATGGAGGTCGTGCACGTGCACCGGGTCCTTGACGATGTTGTAGCCGAACTCGTCGGTCTGGCCATGGACGTGACCACCCTTCACGCCGCCGCCCGCCATCCAGAGGCTGAAGCAACGCGGGTGGTGGTCGCGGCCGTAGTTGGTCGCGGTGATCTTGCCTTGGCTGTAGGCCGTGCGACCGAACTCGCCGCCCCAGATGACCAGCGTGTCCTCGAGGAGGCCGCGCTGCTTGAGATCCTTGATGAGCGCCGCGGAGGCCTGGTCGGTCTGCTGGCACTGGCGGGTGATGCCGCCGGGCAGGCCGCCGTGCTGATCCCAGCCTTGGTGGAAGAGCTGCACGAAGCGGACGCCTTTCTCGATGAGGCGCCGGGCCTGCAGGCAGTTGGCGGCGAAGGATCCGGGGGTCTTCACGCTCTCGCCGTACATGGCCAGCGTCGCCGGGGTCTCCTTCGACAGGTCGGCCACCTCCGGCACGCTCGTCTGCATGCGGTAGGCCATCTCCGCCTGGGCCAGTCGCGCGTCGACCTCGGGGTCGAGCTCCGCCGCGCGCTGGTCGGCGTTGAGCTTGCCGAGCGCGTCGAGCATGCCGCGGCGGGCATGCGGGGAGACTCCCTCGGGGTTCGTGAGGAACAACACGGGCTCCTTGCCGGCGCGGAACTGCACACCCTGATGCTCGGACGGCAGGAAGCCGGAGCCCCAGAGGCGCGAGTACAGCGGCTGGTCCTTGGTGGCATCCTGCGACACGAGCACGATGAAC
>JBEGOO010000051.1:0-6991 GCA_041182045.1 Verrucomicrobiota bacterium | reverse complement strand
CGCACCCGGCGGCCCGCGACTGCGATGTCTTCAACCCGGACCTCGAGCGGTTGCTGCGCGCGAAGCCCGACTTGGTGATCCTGCCGCGAACCTCCAACCCGCTCTGGGCGGAACGTTGCCGCGGCGCCGGCCTGAAGGTGCTGGTGCTGACCCCGGAATCCGCCGCCTCGGCGGTCGGGGATATCCGGTTGATCGGCGAGGCCTTGGGCCGCGCACCCGAGGAAATCAAACGACTGACCCAGCCGCTCGAAGGCATCCCCGCGCAGATTCCCCGTAAACTGCTCATCGTCTGGGACGGCGTCATGGCTGGCCCAGACAGTTACCTGGCGTTGCCGATGCGCGCCGCGGGCTTCAAGTCCGCCCTGAGCAAGGGCAGTTGGGTCAAACTGGACTGGGAAACCCTGGGACAAGCCGAGCCCGACATCGTTCTTTGGATTGAATCAATCCCAGCCGACGGTCCCGTGGTCTCTTCCGAAAAAAGGAAGTCAGAAATGTCTCAAGTTTCTGTCATTAAACAACTTAAGTGTATAAAAGCCGATTTAGTCTTCGAAACCACGAGCGGGAGCCAATGGTTGCCTGGCTCAGGGTTGACCCTGCTTGGACCAAAACTGCAGGAGTTAAGGGCGAAGCTGAGGTAATTGCCCGGTGGGAGAAGGTTCCAAGCCGATTGACAAACGACCGCCTTCGGTCAATTTAACACTCCCTCCTATGACTAAGTTCATCAAACTCCTCTCGATCACCTGCGCCCTCGCCGTCTCCACGGCCGTCGCTTCCGCCCACTGCGGTAAGTGCGAAAAGAAGGACCATCCGGCCGCCCCGGTCGCTCCGGCCACCGCCCCGGTGACCACCCCCGCTGTCGACCCGGCCAAGAAGGCCGAGCCCGCCAAGCAGGAAGAAGCCCCGGCCGCTCCCGCCAAGAAGGACGGCGACAAGAAGTGCCCGAACTGCCCCGACGAGAAGCCGAAGGCCATCGAGCAGCTCTCGATCAACGTGCTCGCCCACTGCGGTAAGTGCGAAAAGAAGGATCACCCGGCTGCCCCCGCCGCCCCGGCCACCGCTCCGGTGACCGCCCCCGCCGTCGACCCGGCCAAGAAGGCTGAGCCCGCCAAGCAGGAAGAAGCCCCGGCCGCTCCCGCCAAGAAGGACGGCGAGAAGTGCCCCTGCCCTTCCGAAAAGCCGAAGGCCTAAGCAGCCCGCGCTGAACTGAACAATGGGACGAACCTCCGGGTTCGTCCCTTTTTATTGGTCAGAGCCCCAGCTCGGCGCGCACGAAGGCCGGGAAGTCCCGATGGAAACGGACCCCGCGGGCCGTCGCCGCGGCTTCGGCTTCAGCGGTGAACGGCGCCCCGCTGCGCACCGCACAGGAGCGGATACCTGCGTTGAGCCCGGCCTCCCAATCCGTGCTCCGATCGCCGATCATCCAACAGCGCGCGGGGTCGAGGTCATGCCGGGCGATCATCTCGAGGATGAACTTCGGGCTCGGCTTACGATAGTCGCTCGGCTCATCCGGCCGCTCCGGCGCCGCCTTGATCTCGAGGATGCCCGGGGCCGGCAAAGCCAGCAGTTCCAACATCCGGGCATTGCAGGCCTGGTACTGCGCCCAGGTGAAGATACCTCGATTGATCCCACTCTGGTTGGTCAGGATGAAGAGCCGGTACCCCGCGGCGAGGCAGGCCAGCAGGGCCTCGCGGACCCCGGCGATGGGCTCGATCTGCTCCGGGGCGCAGGTGTGATGATGGTCCTGGATGAGATTGCCGTCGCGATCGAGGAAAAGGGCGGGGGAACCGGGCATCCCGGCACCCAATCAGTCACCGGGCCCCGGTGCAAGCCGACGGAAAGGGGGCTTGACCGAGACGGCGGGAGGGGTAGAACCAACCCTCAACCTAGCGCAGAACCATGGCCAATCCGAAACGTAAACAGTCCAAGCGTCGCAGCCGTCTCCGTCGCGGCGCCAACCAGTTCCGCGCTCCCAAGCTCGTCAAGGACGCCGAATCCGGCGCCCTCCGTCGCTCCCACCGCGTCGACCCGACCACGGGTAAGTATCGCGGTCGCCAGGTCCTGGACGCCGGAGCCTAAGCTCCCCGGGCCCTGCCCGACCTCATGAGCGACGCTTCGGTCAAGAAAGGCTACCGGATCGCCCTTGATTGCATGGGCGGTGACCTTGGTCCCTCCGAAGCCGTCGCCGCCGCCGCCTTGGCCTTCAAGGAAGGCGTCATCGGTCCCGATGACACCCTCATCCTCGTCGGCCACGAGGACAACCTCCGCCTGCTCGCGCGCGAGCACCGCATCCTCAACAAACCCGAGCGCGTCCTGTATCGGCACGCCGCGACCGTCGTCTCGATGGACGACGCCGCGATGACCGTCCTGAAATCGAAGCGCGACTCCTCGATGGTCGGCGCGCTCGAGATGCTCAAGGCGGGCGAAGCCGACGTCGTGGTCTCGACCGGCAACACCAAGGCCCTCGTGGCCGCCGGCACCATCAAGGTCCGCCCGATGGAAGGCGCCGAGCGTCCCGCCCTCGCCGCGATCATGCCGCGCCGCGAAGGCCACTTCATCATGCTCGACGTCGGGGCCAACCCCGAGGCCAAGCCGGAGCATCTGCTGCACAACGCCGTGCTCGGCTCCATCTACGCCCAGTGCTCGCTCGGCATCGCCAACCCCCGCGTCGGCCTGCTCACCGTCGGCACCGAGGAAGGCAAGGGCGGGGCCCGCATCAACCGCACCCACCAGCTGCTCAAGGCCATGGGCGACCGCATCAACTACGTCGGCCCGGTCGAAGGCTACGACGTCTTCGGCGACGCGTGCGACGTGGTCGTCACGGACGGCTTCACGGGCAACGTGCTCGTGAAGACCATCGAGGGCCTGGTCTACATGGTCCGCGACCTCATCGGCAGCAAGGTGAAGCGCAACCCCGTCTACATCGCCAGCGGCGTGGCCATGTTCCCGCTCCTGCGCGACCTCAAAGGCAAGCTGAAGCCCGAGCGCTACGGCGGAGCCCCCCTGCTCGGTCTTTCCGGCCTGGTCATGAAAGCCCACGGTTCCAGCAACCGTCAGGGCATCTGCAGCGCGATCCGCCTCGGCCTCGAGGCCTTGGGTCACGACGCGGGCCGACGCATGCTGGTCGCTTTGGCCGAGGCCAACCGGGTGGTTTCCGCGACCCCCGAGGAAGCCTGAGGTTTTAGTGTTCCCTTTCCGCCCGTCGGGTCTTACCTCAAGGCCTCGATGAGTCGCGCCGCGCCCTCAGTCTTCATCCGGTCCCTCGGGGTCCATGCGCCCGACCGCAAGCTGACCAACACCGAGCTCTCGGCGATGGTCGAGACCTCGGACGAGTGGATCAAGACCCGCTCCGGCATCACCGAACGCCGCATCGCCGGCGCCGGCGAGAACCCCTCCGACATGGGCGCCAAGGCCGCCGCCAAGGCGCTCGCGCGCGCCGGCCTGCGGCCGGAGGACATCGACCTGGTCATCGTCGCCACGATGACCCCGGACGTCCCCTTCCCTTCGACCGCGTGCCTGCTCCAGGCCAAGCTCGGCCTCCGGCGCGACATCCCCTGCTTCGACATCTCCGCCGCCTGCTCCGGCTTCGTCTACGCGCTGCAGGTCGGCACCGACATGCTCCGCTCGGGCAACTACCGCCGGGCCCTCGTCATCGGCGCGGAGAAGCTCTCCAGCGTCGTCGACTGGCAGGACCGCGCGACCTGCGTGCTCTTCGGCGACGGCGCCGGCGCCGCCATCCTCGAGACCACCGCGACGCCCGACGTCGGCATCCTGGGCAACCTGCTCGGCGCCGACGGCACCAACGCGGAGCTCCTCCACTGCGTGGCGGGCGGCTCCGCCCTGCCCGCGAGCGAACAGACCCTGCGCGACCGCCAGCACTTCCTCCGCATGAACGGCAAGGAGGTCTTCAAGCTCGCCGTGCGCGTGATGGCCGACTCCTGCGAGCGCGTGCTCGGGCAGTGCGGCAAGCACTCGGACGACGTCGCCTGGTTCATCCCGCACCAGGCCAACATCCGCATCGTCGAAGCCGTCGCCGGCCAGCTCAACGTCGGGCTCGACCGCTTCCCGATCAACCTCGACCGCTACGGCAACACCTCCGCCGCCTCCATCCCGCTCGCGCTGGAGGAAGCCTGGACCGCCGGCCGCATCAAGCACGGCGACCTCGTCCTGCTCGTCGCCTTCGGCGCCGGCCTCACCTGGGGCGCGACCCTTCTCCGCTGGCATGAACCTGTCCGTTAAACTCCTCCCGGCCGCGCTCCTGCTCGCCGCCTGCGCGTCCGGGCCGGACGCCCGCGTCCGCACCTCGGCCGACTACGCCACCCAGCCCGACCGCGTCGCGATCGTGGCCGCGGTGGAACGACAGGCCGCCCGCCAGCAGGCCGCCGGCGACGAACGCGCGGCCCTGGCCACCTACGACCTGCTCATCGCCGGCGAGGTCGGCACCGAGGCCGAGGCCCGCGCCCTGCTCGGCAAGGCCCGCCTGCTCACGGACCGGCAGCAATACGACCCCGCGGCCGAGATCGTCGACGACCTGTTCAAGCGGCACTCCGCCTTCCCCGGCTTCCCCGAGGTCGTGGCGTTGCAGCTCCGCCTGGCGGACGAGTTGGCGAGCGGCAAGCGTCGCCTGCTCGGCGGCTGGTTCCCGTGGTTCCGCGACCAGGCCCACGCCTTGGGCCTCTACGAGAAGACCGTCACCTTGGCGCCCAACGGCCCGCTGGCCGACGAGGCCTTGATCCGCGCCGTGCGCCTCGCCACCGAACTCGACATGGAAGCCCGCGCCGCCGAGCTCCTGGAACGCATCGTCAGCGATTACCCCACCAGCAAGCACGCGCCCGAGGCCCTCGCGACCCTCGCCGACCTCCGGGCCCGCGAATCCCTCGGCGCCGACTGGGACCAGGCCGCCGCATTGGAGGCCGCCGACCATTGGCTCACCTTGGCGGACCAGTTCCCGCGCGACCCGCGAGCCATCAAGGCCGCCGAGGAGATCCGGAGACTGCGCGATCGCGCCGCGCGCGCCCGCCTGAACCTGGCCAGCTTCTACTGGCTGAAGCGCAACAACCCGGAGGCCGCCAAATTGATGGCCAACGCGGCCCGCAGCCTGTCGCCGGAATCCCCGGCCGCCAAGGAGGCCGAGGAGCTCCTGGCGCTGATCCAGAAGGACCCGAACCCGCCGACCACCCTCGCCGACCGCCTGCTCGGTCGCTACCCGCGCCCGCGCCTCGCCGACGGCGCGAAGCCGACGGTCGTCGGCGAAGACCTCGATTCGCTCGGATTCAAGAAGGAAGCCCCGCGGTCCGCCACCGAGACCGAACGCCGCTGATGAGGCTCGTCGTCGCCATCGTCGCCACCCTCCTCGCCGGTTGTTCCGCCTACCGTCTCGGCGGCCCGAAGCCCGCGTTCTCCCGCCTCGAGATCGGCGTCGTCCGCAACGCGACCTCCCGGGCGGGCACGCACGCGGTGCTGCAGCAGAAGCTGACCGAAGCCTTCGCCGGCGACCCGCGAATCCAGGTCGGCCCGGGCGGCGCGAAACTCGACGTCGAGGTCGTGAAGTACACCCGCGAAGGCCTCACCACGAAGCCCGGCGACGCCTACGTCTTCGCGACGTTCCGCGCCACGTTCGTCGTGCGCTGCACACTGACCACCGCCGACGGTCGCGCGGTGTTCCGCGACCGCGATTTCACGGCGGCGGCCTCGCTCCAGCCGTCCGGCGACGTCATCGCCCAGGAACGCGGCCTGGACGGCCCGCTCTTCGCCGACATCGCGGCGCAGGTCCGCGAGGCCGCCACGACCGCCTGGTAACCCCATGCCCGCGCCCGTCGTCGCCCCTTCCCTGCTCGCCGCCGACCACGGCGACTTCGCCGGCGGCATCCGGGCGATCGAGGAGGCCGGCCTCGGCTGGGTCCACCTCGACATCATGGACGGGCACTTCGTGCCCAACATCAGCTTCGGTCCGCAGGTCGTCGCGGCCCTGCGCCCGCGCACGCGGCTGCACTTCGACGTGCACCTGATGCTGACGCATCCGGACCGCTTCATCGCGCCGTTCGCCCAGGCCGGCGCGGAGCGCCTGACCGTGCACATCGAGGCCGACCACGACATGGCCCGGACGCTGGCCGCGATCAAGGCGGCCGGGCTCAAGGCCGGCATCGCGATGAACCCCGACGCCGACCCGCGCCGCGTGTTGCCCTACCTCGACGCCGTCGACCTCGTGCTCTGCATGACGGTCTTCCCGGGCTTCGGGGGCCAGTCCTTCATCCCTTCCGTCCTCGACAGCATCCGGCTCATCGCGGCCGAGCGCGCGCGACGCGGCGCGGATTTCCGCCTCGAGGTCGACGGGGGGATCAACGCCGAGACCGGCCGGCTCTGCCGGGCGGCCGGCGCGGACACGTTGGTGGCCGGCACGGCTTTCTACAAGGCCCCGGATCGCCGGGCCTTCGTCGCCGGGTTGACGGCCTAGGCCGCCGCGGGCGGCGGGTCGACGCGCAGCTCCTTCTCCTTCTGCAAGCGGAGCTGGCCGCACGCGGCGTCGATGTCATGGCCCTTCTCGCGTCGCAAGGTGGCGGTGACGCCGAGCGCGCGCAGCTCCTTCACGAACCGGTCCTGACGGGTAAGCGACGGACGCACCCAGGGCAGGCCCTCGACCTTGTTGTAGGGGATGAGGTTGACGTGCGCGTGCAGTTCCCGGGCGATGACCGCGAGCTTCTTCGCCTGCTCGAGGGAGTCGTTGATGTCCTCGATGAGGATGAACTCCAAGGTCAGCATGCGGCCATGCTTGCGGGCGAAGGCCTTGGCGGCGGGGACCAGTTCCTCGAGCGGGAACTTGCGGTTGACCGGCATGATCTGGTTGCGGACCTCGTTGGTCGCCCCGTGCAGGCTGATGGCCAGGCGGAAGCCCAGCTCCTCCTCGGCCAGCTTCAGGATCTTGGGCACGACCCCGGAGGTCGAGATGGTGATGCGGCGGGCGCCGAAACCAAACCCCCAAGGCGCGTTCACGATG
>JBEGOO010000050.1:0-8773 GCA_041182045.1 Verrucomicrobiota bacterium | reverse complement strand
GCCGCGACCGATACCCGCTGGTCGTCGGCGGTTGGTCGGACGGTCCTCGCCGAAGGCGCACTCCAAGCATGAGCCTCTCGCGGATTCTTCGATCAAGCGTCCTCATGGGCGGGGCCCAGGTCGTGGTCCTGCTCGCCGGGTTCGCCCGGACCAAGGTGATCGCCCTCGTCTTAGGCGCGTCCGGCGTGGGCCTCGTCGGCCTTTTCAACACGTTCAGCGGAAACCTGGCCTCCCTGTCGGGCTGGGGCCTGGGAATCTCGGGGGTGCGGTTGGTCGCGGGGGCCGCCGAGGAGGAGAAACCGCGCAAGGCCGCCGCGGTGCGGAGGATGGGTGCATGGCTTAGCTGGATCGGCCTGTCGCTCGCCCTGGTGCTTTTCTGGCCGGTCACCGGTTGGACGTTCGCGTCGCATGACCACGCGTTGGAGCTGGCGGTGGTTGGGCTGGCGGTTCCTTGCCTGGTCGCCGCCGGAACCTGGACGGCGCTGCTGCAGGCGGACGGGAAGATCGGGTCGTTGGCGCTGGTCCAGGTCGCGGGGGCGCTCGCCGGCGTGATCCTGGGCTTACCGCTCGTCTATCTCTACGGCTCGATCGGGATCGCCGCCAGCATCTTCCTGGCCGCCGCGGTGCCCGCGGCTTTGTTGTGGCAGGCGGCCCGCAAGCATTGTCCGGCCCGCCCCGGCCTCATCGCGGCCCCGGGCGACCTCCGCGACCTCCTACGCCTCGGGGGCGCCCTGATGTTGGTCGGCTGGGTGAGCCAGCTGTCGGCCTACCTCGTCCGTCTGACGATCATCCGCGCGGAAGGTCTGGACGCGGCCGGTTACTACCACGCCGCGTTCGCCATCGCCGGCAGCCTGCCCGGGTTCGTGTTCGCCGCCATGGGCGCGGATTTCTTCCCGCGGGTCGCGGCCGCCGACGGCGAGGAGGCGGCCCTCCGGATCACCGAGAAGCAGATCCTGGTCGGGGTCATGCTCGCGACGCCGCTCATCGGCGTGTTGTTGCTCTTCGGCGGCGATATCCTCGCGCTGCTTTTCGCCGCCTCGTTCTTCCCGGCCAAGCAGCCCTTGGTCTGGCTCACCTGGGGGATCTTCGTCCGGTTGATCGCCTGGCCCTTCGGCTACTGGCTGGTCGCCCGGAGCTCGTCCAAGGCCGTGGTCGCGATCGAGTGCGGGGCCGCCGTCGCGTTGGTCGGGTGTCAGTCCTCCTTGACCGCCGTCGCGGGGCTGGCCGGCGCCGGCATGGGGTTTCTCCTCGGCTATGTGGCGTACGCCGTCGCCCTGATCCTTTTCGCCCGGCGCCGTTCCGGCCGGTGGCTTTCGCGGAAGTGCGGCCTGTTCCTGCTGGCCACGACGGCGCTGCTCCTCGGCGCCCAGGCGGCGGCCGTCGCCGCGCCCGGCGCCCTCGTCCGCATCGCGGCGATCGTCGCGTTGGCCGGTTGGTCGGCGCTTTCCTACCGGGTGATGAAGAACCATGAAGGCTAGCCCGTCCCCACCGCTGCTGCTTTTCTTCGCCTCGCGCCAGATCGGCGGGGGCGAAGCCTACTTCATCAACCTCGGGTTGGCGGCGATCCGCGCCGGCCGAAGGTGCGTCGTCGTGGATTACCGCGGCGGGTACGTCGGCGCCAGGATTCCCGGAGCCGAGCTAGTCGAATACGCCGACGACGCCGGCGCCGATTACCTGCCGGAGTGCGAGGCGTTCATCCCCGTCGGTGCGGTCGCCTTCCTCGGGGATAAGCTGCGCCTCAACCCGGCGTCCCGGGTCTTGTTCGTCTCGCTCCATCATCACCACGCGATCGAGCTGGGCAACTGGGCCTGGTTGCTCCGGAAAATCCCGCCGCGGACCGCCGGAAGACTCTGGCGCTGGCTGGAGCCCTGCCGGTTCCGGTCCGTCCGGGGTTTCTTCGAGGAGATGACCCGTCGACAAGGGTTGGTCTACTGCGCGCCCTTTCAGCGGGACTTTGACGAAGCCTACCTCGGGTTGACCTTGCCGGCGGAAATCGTCGCCATCCCTGTCCCGCGACGGTCATCAAGGGAACCGGGGGAACTTCCGGTCGGCCGGTCGCTGGTCTGGGTCTCACGGTTGGCCGAGGAAAAGGCGGCCATCGTCTTCGGGCTCGTTCGCGAGCTGCAAGCCAGCCGGTGCGGGCTCAGCCTCATCGTCATCGGCGAGGGGCCGGCTTTACCTGCCATCAAGGCGCAGGCCGCGCGGGCCGGCATCGAACTCGAGACCCCGGGGGTCATCAGCGGGGCGGAACTGGATGACTATCTTCGCCGCCACGCCACGCTCTGCGTCGGCGTCGGCACGTCCGCCATCGAGATGGCGATGGCCGGTCTGCCCACGCTGGTCGCCAGTGTGCCCGGGTACTGCGACGGTCCGTTCGTGTGGTTCCACCAGACCGCCCCGGGGGACACGATCGTGACGCCGGGTACGGTCAAGCAGGCCTTCCCGTTGACCGAGGCGCTCCGCCAGTTGCGGATGCCGGGCGGTTGGGCCCGGGCCGCCCGGGAAGCGCAGCAGGTCGCGACTCGCCGGCACGACCCCGAAGCTTCCTGGGAGCGGTTGTCGGTCGCGTTGGCGGCCAATCGGCTCACCGTCGCGGAGGCGGTGGCGGCCGCCAAGATGGACGATCAGCCCTTTCGTCTCATCCGAAACGGCAAACGATGGCTACGCCGTTGGATGGCCCGCCGGCCGCGATGACGACCGGCGATCTTACCGGCGTCCGGCCCGCCTCCCGCGTCGCGCGGCTCGAGGGCTTGGAATTGCTCCGCGGTCTCGCGGCGCTAGCGGTCTGCCTTGGGCACGTCCGCGCCCTGATGTTGCCGCCGATGCGCTCCGCGGCCTACGCGGGCTGGGAGCGGGGACTCTACTTCCTCACGGCGCAGGGCGAGGCCGCCGTCTGGATCTTCTTCGTCCTCAGTGGTTATCTCGTCGGCGGCTCCGTCCTCCGGCAAACCGCGGGTGGAGCTTGGTCATGGTCGGGGTATCTGCTCCGGCGTGGCACGCGGCTCTGGGTCGTGTTGATCCCGGCGTTGCTGCTGACCTGGCTCTGCGACCTCGCGCTTGGCGGCGGTCCGGTGGTCACGGCCGGCGCGATGAATTTCCCGCACCCTTTGCCCGCGGATGCCTGGACCTTCCTCGGTAATCTGTTCTTCCTGCAGGACCTGGTCACGCCGCCGTTCGGCTCGAACCTCGCGTTATGGAGCCTGGCCTACGAAGCCTGGCTCTACCTCCTGTGCCCATTGCTGCTTCTGGCCGTGGGCGCGCGCGCTTGGCGTGAAAGGATGGTCCTAGCCGGGTCGGCAGGTGTCATCCTCTGGCTGCTCGGTCCCCGGGGGCGCTGGCTCGCCGTCGCCTGGTTCATCGGCGCGCTCATCGCGTGGCTGCGTCCGGCGTCCGGCGCGGCGCCTGCACCGGGGCCGCGCCTCCTGCCTTGGCTCGGCCTGGCCGTCGCGTTGCTCGCGAAGCCGTTCGTCGCGTCGTGGCTTCCGTTCTTGGCGATGCCGCTGGTGATCCTGGGGGCGGGCGGGGTCGTATGGAGCGAAGCGAGGAGGTTCGGCCCTTTGCCTGGTCTCGCCACCCGGGCGGGGGAGATCTCCTACACGCTCTATGCGACGCACTTCCCTCTGGCTATCCTCGCGGTAGGCCGGCTGACCGGATCTTTCGCTTTTGAGCCGGGACCGACGCGTTGGTGCTTCGTGTTCGGCCTGACGGGCGGTCTGGTGCTCTTCGCCCAAGGTTGGTGGTGGCTCTTCGAACGTCGGACGGACAGCCTCCGGCGGACCTTGGGCCGTCATCTGCATCTTCCCTGACCATGTGGTTCCTCAGTCAGATCGGTCGTCGCGAGCGCTACGACCTCGCCGTCGCCCTGCATCAACAGGGCCGTCTCGCGGCCTTGTGCACGGATGTCTGGGCTCCGTGGGCCGCGCGGTTGCCGGCCGCGTTGTCGCCGCGCGGGCTGGCCCGGCGTTACCGCGCCGAACTGGCCGACGCTCCGGTCTTCGCCGAGTCCTGGGTGAACGTCCTGCGGTCGCGTTGGGATCGTCGAGGGGTCTTCGACCAGTGGGTCGCGCAAGGCGAACGCTTCGGCCGCTTCGCCGCCGAGGTCTACCGTCGCCGCGGACTCGACGCCGGTTCGACCGCGCTCGGTTACACGTGCGGCAACCTCGAGCAGTTTCGCCTCGCCCGGCAGGTCGGCGCGCGGACGATCCATGTGCAGGTCGATCCAGGTCCGGCCTGGTATGCGACGCGGGCGGACGCTTACGCGGCGAACCCTGGCGCGGGGCCGGCGCCCGCCGCGCCCACCGCCGGTTTCCTGGATCGAATCCGTGAGGAGATGACCTTGGCCGATCGTCTCGTCGTCCATTCCCCGCACGCCTTGCGCTCCCTCGCCGCCGGCGGTTTCGACATCTCCCGTGGCCTCGTCGTCCCGCCGGCCTACACCCCGGCGGTCCTCGGCCGCGCGCGCACCCTCTCGTCCGGCCGGCCCCTCCGCGTCCTCTTCGTCGGTTACGTCAACCTGGCGAAAGGCTTCCACGTGCTCGCTGCCGCCTGCCGGGAGCTCGGCGCGGAGGTGACGTTGACCGTGGTCGGCCGACCGCAGCTCCCCCCGGACTACCTCCGAAGCATCGCCTCGGATGGCGTGTTCACCGGACACGTCGCCCCGGCCGAGGTCACCCGGCGCATGACCGAGGCGGATGTCCTGGTCTTCCCGACGTTGTCCGACGGGTTCGGCCTCGTACAGCTCGAGGCGATGGCGCAGGGCTTGCCGGTCATCGCGACCTCCGCCTGCGGCGAGGTCGTGCGCGACGGGGTCGACGGGTTCGTCGTCCCGCCCGGCGACGCGGTAGCCTTGGCCGAGCGCCTCCGTCGTCTGCGCCGCGAGCCCGATCTCTATGCCGCGATGTCGCGGGCCGCGCTGATCCGCGCGACGGCGTTCGGCCCCGACCGCCACCTCGCCGCCTTGCTCGCTCCGGCCTGATCATGCTCGTCGTCCTCACCAACATCCCGACCCCGTATCGGACGGCCCTGTTCGACGCGGTCGCGGCGGAGTGCGCGCGGGTCGGCCGTGGCTTCCACGTGCTTTATTGCGCGGAGACCGAGCCGGGTCGTCATTGGCCGTATCGCCCGGCGGAGATGCGGCACCCGCATACGGTGCTCGCTGGCTGGCACCCCCGCGTCGCCGGGACGACGATGCACGTGAACCCCGGCGTCCTCGCCGCGTTGCGTCGTCTGCGTCCGACGACCTTGCTCGTGGCCGGCGCTTGGAACACGCCGACGATGCAGCTCGCCGCCTGGTCCGACGTGCCCTGCCGTCGCGTCTTCTGGAGCGAGGGCCATGCCGACGCCGTCCTGCACCCCTCCGGGCTCGTCGCTTGGGCACGGCGCCGCGCCTATCGTTCCTACGATGCCTTCGCCGTCCCGAACCGTCGGAGCGCCGAATGGGCTTGTGCGCAGGCCGGCGAGTCCAAGCCGATCGTCGGCTTGCCGAACGCCATCGACGCTGATTTCTATCGCCCCGCCTCGGACGAGCAGAGAGCCGCGGCCCGCCGCTCGCTCGGCCTGCCCGCCGCCGGGCGGGTGCTCGTGCAGGTCGGCGCCTTGACCGAGCGCAAAGGGGTCCTGCCCTTGGCGCAGGCGTTCCGCGATCTCCCCGCGACCGTCCGTGGCGATGCCACCTTGCTCTTCGTCGGCGCCGGTCCGCAGGAAACGGAACTTCAGGCGCTGGCGGCGGCTTCCGCCGGGGCGATCCGCCTGCTTGGCCAACGCGAGGCCGCCGGCGTGCGCGAAGTCCTGCACGCCGCCGATGTCTTCGTCCTCAACACGTTCCTGGATCCCAACCCGCTGGCGCCGATCGAGGCCGCCGCCTGCGGCTTGCCGCTCCTGCTCTCCGCCAAGGCCGGCAATGTCGCGGAGTTGATCGATGAGGCGGGAGCCGGCTGGGCGATCGCAGACCCGGCCCGGCCGGCCGCCGCCTTGACCACCGCCTTGGCCTGGACCGAGTCCGACCCCGCGCTTGCCCGGGCGGCGCGTGCCCGGGCCGTCCAAGGTTTCGCCGCCGAGGCAGTGGCCCGTCATCTCGTGCGTCAGCTCGGCTAAGCCCGTTCATCGCTGCCTTCTTCAAGCCGCACTTCGTGCGGCTTTTTTGTTGGTCGGGTTTCCGGCCGGCCTCAACCTGCGGTCATGTTTCGTCTCTTCGCCCTCGCCTCGTTGGCCCTCCTGACCGGTTGCCGCGCGCCCGATGTCTTCGAACAGCACGCGCGGCTGGGTCGCGGCGTGAACCTGGGCAACGCGCTCGAGGGGCCGACGGAGGGGGCCTGGGGGCGCAAGCTCGAGGACGCCGACTTCTCGCGGATCAAGGCCGCGGGCTTCGACTCCGTGCGGCTCCCCGTGAAATGGTCGGCCCATGCCGCCGCCACGGCGCCTTACGCGATCGACCCGGCCTGGATGGCGCGCGTCGACCACGTGGTGCGCGCGAACCTCGCCGCCGGCCTGACGGTGGTCCTCAACGTCCATCACTACGACGAACTCGACCAGGTGCCCGCCGCCCATCGCGAGCGGTTCGCGGCCATCTGGCGCCAGGTCGCGGAGCACTTCGCCGCCTTCCCGGACACGCTCCAGTTCGAGCTTTATAACGAGCCCAACTCCAAGCACACCGCGGCCGACTGGAACCTCAACCTCGCCGCCGCGCTCCGGGAGGTGCGTCGGACCAACCCCACGCGCGCCGTGCAGGTCGGCGGCGTCGAGTGGAACCAGGTCTACACCCTCAAGGATCTGCGCCTACCGGCTTCGGACCGTCACCTGATCGTGCACATCCATTACTACGCGCCGTTCCACTTCACCCACCAGGGGGCTTTTTGGATCAAGGGTTCCGAAGCCTGGAAGGGCACGAAGTGGGAAGGCACGCCCGCCGAGCAGGCCGCGGTGCGCCGCGACTTCGCCGTCGCCGCCGCGTGGGCGAAGCAGGAAGGCCGCCCGGTCTTCCTCGGCGAATTCGGCACCTGCTCGGGGGTGGAGGATCTCGCGGCGCGGGTCCGCTGGACGGGTTTCATCGCCCGGGAGGCCGAGGCGCATGGCTTCAAGTGGGCTTATTGGGAATACCAGGCGAACTTCGGGATCTGGGACCCGCAAGCGCAGGCCTGGCGCCGCCCCTTGCTCGACGCGCTCCTCCCGCCCGCGAGATAAGCCGGTGTCTTCCCGGTTGTCTCGGGGCCGCGCCGGGCTAGGGTAGGGGTCGGTCCATGCCCCGCCGCCTCGTCATCCTCGCCGCGCTCTGCCTGGCCTGCGTCTCCGCGGCCGCGGCGGAGCTTTTCGAGCAAGGCCGTTGGCGAGTGCCGGTCGTCTTGCCGGCCGCGCCGGAAATCGACGAATGGTACGCCGCGCAGACCCTGCTCGACTGGTGCGAGCGCGTGACCGGCGTCCGCCCGGAGCTGCTCTCGGAGCAACCCGGGGTCGCCTTGCCCGCCCGCGGACTCTTCGTCGGTCGCACCGCCGCGTGGCAGGCGTTGCGGCGCCCGCTGCCCGACGTGGAAGGCGACCTGCTGGTACGCGACGTCGAAGGCGAGGCGGTCTTCCTGCTCGGAACGAATCCCCTCGCGACACGCGCCGCGGTCGGCCGGTTCTGCGAGCAGGCGCTCGGCGTCTGCTTCGCCTTCCCCGGCCCGCGCGGCGCCGATTGGGTCATGCGGTCGTCGGTGGGCGTGCCTGCCGCCGAACGTTTCCGCCCGGCCTTCGCGTGGCGCGAGATCTCCGGCCTGTCCAACGAGCTCTCCCAGGAATGGGCCTACAACGTCGGCTACGGCAAAGCCCCGGAGTTTTCGCACGGCTTCTTCCGCGCCTTCAACCAGGAGGTCTTCGCCGATTTCCTGGAAGATTTTGAAAACTATCGAAGTCCGGAGGGTTCGGCCCGGAGGACAGCCAATGCCTTCCCGCGGTCGGCACCGGTACGGGCAGGTGAGGGCAAGGCCCAGATTGATCCGCGTAAACCGGGCTTTGAGCCTTGGGTGATTTCCACTTCATCCGATAAGCCCTTCTTCGAGGCCTCCCCTTTTTACGATGAAGAGTGGTGGGATGTTTGGCCGCGGCCGAAGCCCAACTTCGATGGGTACGACCCGATGCCGCGTCTGAAGGTCCCGGCGGCGGTGGAGATCGGCGCGCGCTACACCCGCGACTGGTTCCACCAGCACCCCGGTGCGTTCAGCGTGCCGTTCGGCGTCAATGACACCTTGCGCTTCCTCGGTTCCCCGCCGTCCGAGGGTTGGTATCGCGACCGTCCGGTGCGGACCGATTATGTGATGGGTTACCTCAACGAGGTCGCCCAGTCCTTCTGGGAACCGTCGGGCGACCTCTCTGGCCTGCGTCACGCCATCGGGACGCTGGGCTACCTGCAGACCTTGCGCGCCCCGACGATCCGCCTGCACCCGGCGATCTTCCCGTGGATCTGCGCCGACCGCAGCGCCTACGCCAACCCCGATTTCGCCGCGATGGAATCGGTCAACCTCGCCGCTTGGGTGCGCTCGGGCGTCCGACGGGTCGGCGCTTACGATTATTGGTACGGCGCCGACTACACCGTCCCGCGCGTGTCTTTCCGGGCGCAGGCCGACGCCATCCGCACGGTGCACGCCGCCGGGGTCGTCGGTTGGTACGCCGAGCTGGCCCCGCTCTGGGCCTTCGACGCCCCGAAGGCTTGGTTGGGCGCGAAGCTCCTCCAGGATCCCGGTCAGGATGCGGAGGCCCTGCTCGCGACCTGGTTCGCCGCGGCCTACGGTCCCGCGGCCGC
>JBEGOO010000049.1:0-16795 GCA_041182045.1 Verrucomicrobiota bacterium | reverse complement strand
TGGGCCGCCTCCCCTTTGTTCAAGGTCGTGATGTGGATCTCGAGCTCATCCAAGGTCGGCGTGGGCCCCTGGCAGACCTTGCGCACCGCCCCGACCTTCGTCGGCTTGACCGCGAGCTTGTCCCAGTCGAAGGCGGCGGAAGTCAGCGCGGGGTTCTTCGACGGCGTGAGCTCAAGCCTGGGTTTGACGGGCGTGAAGGGCGTCGCGCCCAGGAGCACGAAGGCGATGGCCAAGGTCAGGGAGGCGACGGCGAGGTCGCGGCGCGTGAGGCGGGGCATGCGGCCTTTGTAAACCTACGGGAGCCGGAGTAAAGACGGCAGACGGCCGTAAACCGGCCGACGGACCGCTTGCCCTCCGCCGCCGCCCACGCCTAGTCTCCGCCCATGCGCCGCCCCCCGCGAAGCCTCGTGCCCGCCCTGCTCTGCCTGCTCCTCGCCCTCGCGGGTTGCGGCCCGCGCGAGGACACGGCCGCGCGCCGCGCCAAGGAAGGCTACCTGATCATCAACAACGCCGCCGAACCCTCCGGCCTCGACCCGCAGGAGGTCACCGGCTTGCTGGAGTCCCGCATCGTCTACGCGCTCTTCGAGGGGCTCGTGAACTACAAGGCCGACGACCTGAGCCCGATCCCCGGCGTGGCGGAGAGCTGGACGAATTCCGCCGATGGGCGGACCTGGACCTTCCGCCTTCGGGCGAACGCCCGATGGTCCAACGGCGATGCGGTCACCGCCCGCGATTTCCTCTTCAGCTACGAACGCATGCTGCGGCCGGGCTTCGGCGCGGAATACGCCTCGATGCTGCACTGCGTGCGCGGGGCCAAGGCCTTCAACGAGGGCAAGCTCAAGGACTTCGGACAGGTCGGGTTCCGCGCCCCCGACGACCGCACGTTCGTCATCGAGCTGGAAAACCCGGTGCCCTACTTCCTCGGGCTGATCTGCCACCACAGCTGGTTGCCGGTGCACCCGCCCACCATCCTTAAGTTCGGCCAGATCGACACGCTCCACACCCCGTGGACGCGCCCGGGCGCGCTCGTCGGCAACGGCGCCTTCACGCTGGAGTCCTGGGAGGTCGCCCGGCGCATCGTCGTGCGCCGCAACCCCGGCTACTGGGACGCCGCCAACGTGGCCCTGCAGGCGGTCGAGTTCCGCGCGATCACCGAGCTCTACGCGGAGGAACGCGCCTTCCGCGGCGGCGAGCTGCACATCACCGGCTCGGTCCCGCCGCCCAAGGTCGTCGCGCTCCGCGCGGCCGGCGCCAAGGAGCTGCGCCTCGACCCGTACCTCTCCGTCTCGTTCATCCGCGTGAACTGCGAGGCGAAAGGCGATCCCGCCGTGAGGAAGGCCCTGGCGGACCCGCGCGTGCGCCGCGCCTTGGGCATGGTCATCGACCGACGGCAGATCGTCGACAAGGTGCTGCGCGCGGGCGAATCCCCGGCGCTGCACTTCACCCCGCCGGGCACCGGCGGCTTCGTCGCCCGCGCCCGCTGGGTCGAGGACCGCGAGGCGGCCCGCCGCCTCCTGGCCGAGGCCGGTTATCCGGGCGGGCAAGGCCTGCCCCGGTTCGAATACCTCTACAACACGTCGGAGGGTTCCCAGAAGGCCGCGGAGGTCTACCAGGAGACCTGGCGGCGCGAGCTCGGCGTCGAAGTCACCCTCAAGAACCAGGAATGGAAGGTCTACCTGAGCTCGCTGCACAAGGGCGACTACCAGCTGGCGCGCTCGGCCTGGAGCGGCGATTACAACGACCCGAACACGTTCCTCGAGATGTTCATCACGGGCAACGAACTGAACCAGTGCAACTGGGGCGACCCCGAGTACGATCGCCTGATCGCCGCCGCCGGGCGCGAGCCCGACCCCGCGAAACGCCTCGAGTTTTTCCAGCAAGCCGAGCAGCGCCTCGTCGAGGCCGCCCCGGTCCTGCCCGTGGCCTTCAACAAGAACAAGTTCCTGATCCGCCCGGAGGTGGAGGGCTGGTACCCGACCCTCATCGACCAGCACCCGCTCAACGCGGTGAGACTGCGCCCGGTGAAAGGGGATTGAAGGACCGGGCCGGATCCCCACCATGGGCACCATCCCCATGCGCCCCCTCCTCCTCGCCCTGGCCTGCGTCGTCGCCTTCCCCACCCTCCGCGCCCAGGAAGACCCCAAGCCCGGCAAGGTCGCCGAGGATCGCACCTTCGCCAAGCTGCGTGGCATCTCCTACTTCTTCATCGACGTCATCACCTCCGAGACGCGCCCCGAGGACGCCGACCTGCGCAGCGAGATCCGCGACGCCATCGAGCTGGAGATGCGCCGCAACAACATCGTCCCCAAGGAGTTCGTCGGCGGCAGCACCGAGGCGGCCACCCCGCTCCTCACCATCGAGGTCAAGTTCGAGCGCGGCCTGGGCCGCTACGAGGCCGTCATCAACCTGACGATCCGCGACAACGCCACCATCACCCGCAACCGCGAGTCGGTGCTGGCCACGACCTACGCGCAGACCAAGAAGGCGGTCGGCTCCTCGGACGGCACGCTCTCCCGCGAGATCAAAGGTCGCAGCCGCGAGCTGGTCATCGAGCTCATCGATGGCCTGAAGAAGCTGCAGGGCAAGTAAGCCTTCCGCGTGGAACTGCTCCGGAAGATGCGCGGCGCGGGCGAGGCGCCCCCGCCCCGTTCCTCCTGGTCGGCGATCCTCGCGACCGCGCTCGCCGCCGCCGCGATCGTGGGCGGGCTCTCCCTGCTCTCGCGCCAGCTCGAGCTCCTGCTGCTCATGGGGTCGTTTGCGGCCAGTTCGTTGCTGGTGTTCGCCTACCCGGATTCGCCGTTCAGCCAGCCGCGCAACGTGATCCTCGGCCATCTCCTCGGGACGCTGACCGGCCTCGTCTGCCTCCATCTCGGCGCCGGCACGTGGTGGCATGACGCCCTCGCGGTCGGCGCGGCCATCGCGCTGATGAAGGCGACCCGCACGGTGCACCCACCCGCCGTCTCCAACCCGCTGATCGTCTTCGCGCTCAAACCCGGCTGGCTCTTCCTGCTGTTCCCGTCCCTGGCCGGCGCCGTCCTCCTCATCCTCGTCGCGCTGGTCTATCATAACTTGCGCCGGTCGGCCCCCTGGCCCAAGTATTGGCTCTGATTCCCATGCCCTCCCCCGAAGCCCGCCTCTCCGCCCTCGGCCTCACGCTGCCGACCCCGCCCGCCGCCGCCGGCGCCTACGTGCCGGCCGTGCGCACGGGCAACCTGCTCTACCTCGCCGGCACGCTGCCGATGAAGGACGGCAAGGTCGCTTCCGCCGGCAAGGTCGGCCGCGAGGTGGACCTCGCCCAGGCCGCCGCGGCCGCCCAACTCTGCGCGCTCAACGCCCTGGCCAACGCCAAGGTCGCGCTGGGCTCGCTCGACAAGGTCGTCCGCGTCGTGATGGTCAACGGCTTCGTGAACGGGGTCGACGGCTTCAGCGACAGCCCCAAGGTGCTCAACGGCGCCTCGGAGTTCCTGCTCCAGGTCTTCGGCGAGGCCGGCAAGCACGCGCGCGCCGCCGTCTCCGTCAACGGCCTGCCGCTCGGCGTCTCCGTCGAGGTGCAGCTGGTGCTCGAGGTCCGCGACTGAGCGGGCTCAGCCTTCGGACACCCCGACGCGCGGGAAGTCGATCTCGAAACCCTTGCCGCCGGGCGGCTTGCCGCAGTTGCCGATCTGCGCGATGGCCTGCTTGACCAGCTGGGCGAAACGGTTGTCGCGAGGAGCGTTGAGCCAACCGGAGAAGGAGACGCCACCCGCGGCGTCCACGCGCAAGGAGACGCCGCAGCTGCCGACCGACTCGAGGGAGGCGCCTTCGGCCGCGAGGAGGTCCGTCCAAGCGGACTGGAAGCGGGCCTTCACCTGGCCGGCGTAGAGCTGACGTTCGGAGGCGGAGCCCCCTTCGCCGCCGTTCTCGCCGGTGCCATAGTTCCGACCGAGCGCGACCTTGACCCCGCCGATGCCGCCGACCTTGCCGGAGGCGCTGCCACCTGCGCGGTTGCCGTTGGACTTGTTGAAGGCTTCCAAGGTGGTCTTGTTGCCGCTGCTCCCCGCCGTGCTCTTGGCCGTGGAGCGGCCATCCGGCTTGCTCGTCGGGCGCGCGGCGTCGCTGGCCTGCTCGGTGGCCTGCTGGCGCTCCTGCTCGAGTTTCGCGAGGTCGAGCTTCTTGAGATGGATCCGCGGGACGCCGCCGGCGACGCCGTGTTCGTCGCCCTGGGCGACGCCATGGGCCTTGCCGATCTGGCCGGGCTTCTTGCCGGGGATGCCGTCCAAGGTGACGAGCAGCGGGTCGACGGCCTCGACGTTCTCACCGCCGTGACGGGAAGCGTACCAGGAGACGCCGACGAGCACGGCGACGATGCCCGCGTGCACCGCGAGCGAACCGAGGAAACCTTTGCCTTCGCCGGCCATGTCAGCGGGTCTCCGAATCGAGGGCGACCTTGGTCAGGCCCTTGGCCTTGGCCAGGGAGAGCAGGTCGACGATGTTCTGGTAGATCTGGGCGCCGTCGCCGCGGATGCGGACGATGGGCTGCTCGGCCTCGGGGAGCGCGGCGATGGCGGCGAACTCGGCCTCGAGCTGGGCCTTCGTGACCGGCTTGCTGCCCACGGCGTACTCGCCCTTGGCCGAGAGCGAGACGATGCGATACTGCACCTTAGTGTCGATGGGCCGGCCCGCGCCCTTCTCGGCCTTGGGCAGGTTCACGGCGGTGGTCTGCTCCAGCACGGGCGTGGCGATCATGAAGATGATCAGCAGGCAGAAGCAGAGGTCGAGCATCGGCGTGACGTTCAGCTCGTTCATCACGTGCAACCGACCGGGCTTGGAGAAAGTGCGGGCCATGGCGGGCTAGCGGGCGTCCTCCCAACCGGGCAGGCTGGGCGGCGGTTCCGGGACGACCGGGGCGGCGGGGGCCGCGGCGGGCGCGGCGCCCGCGACGACGGCGGCGGCGCGGCGGAGCAGCTCGCGTTCCTGCTGCTGCTCGTGGTTGCGCCGGGCCTCGCCCTCGAGCTCGAGCTCGACGCGGTCGGCCAGCGAGCTGGCGAAGTTGTCGAGCTCGGTCGACATGATCTTCACCTGCGTGAGCAGGTAGTTGTAACCGAAGGTGGCGGGGATCGCGACGAGCAGGCCGAGCGTGGTCGTGACGAGCGCGCCGCACACGCCGGGCGCGAGCTGCGCGATGCTGGCCTTCTCGGTCAGCGCGCCGAAGGTGACCATCACGCCCCAGACCGTGCCGAGCAGGCCGAGGAACGGGCCGCCGGATACCAGCGAGCTGAGGAGCACCATCTTGTCCTCGTACTTCACCATCGTGCGCGAGACGCCGCGCTGGACCGCGTTCTCGACGTGGCCCATGCAGAGGGTGACATCGGACTGTCGCACGAGCCGCCCCTTGTGCCGCTGGACGGCCGAGACGGCCTCGGCGACGAGGAACTCGTACGGGCCGAGGTTGGTGGTGCGGGGGAAGTTCAGCGCGATGACGGAGGGCTCGTCGCGCAGGCGGCGTTCGAACGCGTGGTTGCGGCGGCGCAGCTCGTTGACGTCGGACCACTTCTGGATCATCGCGGCCCAGCCGATG
The DNA here is from genome assembly GCA_041182045.1 of Verrucomicrobiota bacterium. Classification (GTDB taxonomy): domain Bacteria; phylum Verrucomicrobiota; class Verrucomicrobiia; order Opitutales; family UBA953; genus UBA953. The sequence goes on along the minus strand of JBEGOO010000049.1, from coordinate 11,238 downwards.
AGCGAGCAGACGACGAGCACGGCGGCGACGGCCATGCCGGCCGTGTCCATCTGCTTGAAATACCAGACGGCCCCCTTCTCGGACTCGGCCAACACCAGCATCAGGACGGGAGAAATCATCGTCCCCAAGGCAATCCAGCCGAGGCGCGGCTTCAACCGAAAAGGTTCGCGATGCGCTTGCGGCCGGGGCGCCGACCGGTCAGGCTGTCGCGCGATGGCCCAGCGTCCGCCCTCATGCCAAGGCTGCACCCAGGAGTGCACCCTCCACCTCTCGCTCGTCGCGGGCGGGAAGGCGGAGCACTACGCCTGCTGCCAGCAGTGCCCGATCGTGCAGCAACCGGCGGGGGGTGGCATCCTGCCCTCGTGGGCGCTCGGCGTGCCGCTGAAGGTCCCCAACCCGGCCGGCCGGAGCCGTTGCCCGACCTGTGGTTTCCGCTGGGCCGATTTCGAGCGGGTGCACCGGCTGGGCTGCCCGACCTGCTACCAGGCGCATGAGGCCGAGGCCTTGGCGACGATCGCCCGCCTGCAACCGGGCATGGATCATCGCGGGCGGCGTCCGCAAGCCAGCCCGGCCGAACGGCGCGCCCGCCTGGCGCAGGCCCGGACCGACCTCCAGACGGCGATCGCCGAGGAGGATTACGAGGCGGCGGCGGGCTTGCGCGACCTGATCCAGGAACTGCAGGCCGGCCTGGGCGAATTCCAGGCCTAACCTTCCGCGTTGCCCGTCGGGCCCGACGGCCCACGCTGGGTGCCCGCATGAAGCCCACGGCCCTGCTCACGAACGACGACGGCATCAACGCCGCCTTCATCCACGCCCTGGCGCGGGCCTGCGCGGAAGCGGGTTTCCGCGTGCTGGTGGCCGCCCCGGCGGGGGAACGGAGCTGGATCGGGCGGGCGTTCAGCCGGCACCGCGAGGTGACCTTGTCCGCCCAGTCGGGCATCGGCGAGCAGGCCTGGTCCATCGACGGCACCCCTTCCGACTGCGTGAACATCGCGCTCGGGCACCTGTTGCCGACCCGGCCCGACGTGGTGATCTCGGGCATGAACATCGGCTTCAACGCGACGATGCCGCTGTGCCTGAGCTCCGGCACCTTGGCCGGGGCCACCGAAGGCGCGGCCTGGGGGCTACCCGCCGTGGCCTGCTCGCTCGACCTCGAGCAGACGGTCTTCGAACGGGTCCACCGCGCCTCCGCGGTCTGCCCGGACGAGCTGCGCCCTCACCTCGAAGCGGCTTGCCGCCACGCGGCCCGCTTCGCCCGGGCCCTGGTCGGCCAACCGGTGACCGGGTTGCACGTCCACAGCCTCAACTACCCGGCCACGGTGGACGACGCCACGCGCATGGAACGAAGCCACCCGGCGCTGGTCCGGCATGGTTCGCTCTTCGCGCCGACCGACCTCGGGTACCGCTTCCGCTGGAACGATGGCGAGAACTTCTCCCCCGAGGCGCAGACCGACCTGGCCGTGCTGGAACGCGGCCTGATCAGCCACACCCTCTACGACTTCGGCACCGTCGGCCGACCCTGAGCCCCGGCTCAGTGGTGGTCGTGGCCGTCGGCGGACTCGCCCTTGCCTTCGCCGCCGAGGATCACCGGCAGGAGCAGCACGAGACCGGCGATGAAGACCGGCGACCAGGCGTTGCGCAGGCCGTTGGCCGCGAGGAAAGGATAGAAGGCCACGAAACCGGCGAACAGCCAGGCGCCGAGGTGGTTGCTGAAGATCCAGAGGCCCAGCAGGCCGGCGTCGTTGGCGCGGCGCTGCACGGCGACGGAGAGGAAGCCGGCGAAGAAGACGGCGGAGAGGATCAGCAGGAAGACCGCGAACGGAGCCCAGCCCGAGACGGCGTGATGGTGGATTTCCTCGGCCTGCTTCTTGGCCTCGGCTTCACCGGCGGCCCGGGCCTGGGCCTCGGCGGCCTTTTCGTCGAACGCCTTGCCCTTGGCGGCCTTCTTGGCCTTCTCGAAGGTCTGGGCGGCGGTCTTCTCGGCGACCTCGGCGGAGTGATGGGCGGCGCCTTGGTGCGGCAGCGTGACCGTCATGTATTTGAAGGAGACGGCCGAGACGGCGTAGAACAAGGCGGTCAACACGACGAGGTTGATGGCCAGGCCGGCGCGGCTGAGGGGCTTGGTGAGATCCGTCGAGAAGGTCATAGGAAGAAAGCGCAACCTAGGGCACCGACCCTTTCCTGCAAATCCAAACTTGGAAACCGCCCCCGATACCCCCTGATTAGGGCCCTCCCATGGCCCGCCCCCTCCCGCAGACCGTCCTTTTCGACCTGGATGGCACCTTGGTCGACAACTTCGAGGCCATCCACCGCTGCTACGATGACGTGATGAAGATGATGGGGTTGCCCAGCGTCACCTTGGAGCAGATCCGCCGGGCGGTCGGGGGCTCGGTCAACGTCACGGTCGTCAAGCTGGCGGGCGAGGCGAACGCCCCCACCGCGACCCGGCTCTTCCGGGAGCACTTCCCTTCCGTCATGTTCCATGGGCTCCGGGTCTACCCGGGTTGCCGCGAGTTGCTGGTGGCCCTCCGCGCCCGCGGGGTGCGCACGGCGGTCTACACCAACAAGGACGACGCCAACTCCAAGCAGATCATGGCCCACCTCGGCCTGACGGACCTCTTCGACGGAATCTACGGGACCAACGCCCACCCGTGGCGCAAGCCGCAGCCGGAGTTCACCCATTTCGTCCTGGGGTCGATGCGGGCCGACGCCACCCGGACCGTGATGGTCGGCGACTCCCCGTTCGACATCGCGACCGCCCGCAACGGCAAGCTGGCGGCCATCCATTGCGTGACGACGGGCAGCCACACCGCCGAGGAACTGGCCCCGCACGCGCCCGACACCGTGCACCCCGGCCTGGCCGAGCTCGGCCGCGAAGCCTTCGGTCTGGCGTGATTTTGCCTTCGCTCCCGGACGGCGGGATGATTGGCTGAAGGCATGTCGCCACCGCGGGAACCGCCACGTGGACCCGAGGTCACCCTCTCGGGCGTGGTCGAGCGCATCCTGTGGCTCGACGAGGAGACGCACTTCACCATCGCCGAGCTGGCGCCCGAGGCCGGCGAGAAGGTCATCATCCTCGGCAACATGACCGGCCTGCAATGCGGCGAGACGGTCGACGCGACCGGCACGTGGGAGCGCCACCCCGCGCACGGACCGCAGCTGCGCGTGAAATCGTTCCAGTCGCGGCTCCCCTCCTCCGTCCACGGCATCCGCAAATACCTCGGCAGCGGGCTGATCAAAGGCATCGGCAAGACGTACGCCGACAAGATCGTCGCGAAGTTCGGCGTGCGCACCTTCGACATCATCTCCAACCAGTCGGGCCGCCTGCGCGAGGTCGAGGGCATCGGGCCCGGCCGCGCGAAGTCGATCAAGGCCGCCTGGGAGGAGCAGAAGGCGCTGCGCGAGGTGATGGTGTTCCTCCAGACGTACGGCGTGACCAACGCGCTCTGCCTGCGGATCGTCAAGGCCTACGGCCAGGACGCCAAGAAAGTCGTCACCACCGAGCCCTACCGGGTCTGCCGCGAGGTCGAAGGCGTGGGCTTCAAGACGGCCGACAAGATCGCGCGCAACCTCGGCCTGCCGACGGCGGGACCGCAACGCGTCGACGCGGGCCTGCTGCACACGCTCGAGGAGCTCGAAGGCGAAGGGCACAGCGCCTTCCCCGCCGAAGGCCTGCTCGAGAAGGCCACCGAGCTGCTCGAGGTCGACCGCGCCGTGGTGCAGGATCGCCTGCGCCGCCTGCTCGACGAGCAAGCCGTGGGCTTCCTCGACGTGGACGGGGTGCGGCTGATGCAGCTCCGCCCGCAGGAGAACGCCGAGAAGTCGATCGCGGCCTCGGTGCGTCGCCTGCTCGCGGGCCCCAGCGGCTTGCCGACCATCCAGGTCGACAAGGCCGTGGAATGGGCCCAGACGCGCGCGGGCTTCGCCTTCTCGGAGGCGCAGGCGGCCGGCGTGAAGATGGCCCTGCAGCACAAGGTCGCGGTGCTCACCGGCGGGCCGGGCACCGGCAAGACCACGATCCTGCGGGCGCTGTGCGACATCCTTTCGGCCAAGCGGGCGCGCATGGCGCTCGGGGCCCCGACGGGCCGCGCGGCCAAGCGCATGACCGAGGCCACGCGGCTGCCGGCCTCCACGATCCATCGCCTGCTGAAGTTCGACCCGGCGCTCGGCGGCTTCACGGCGACCGCCGACGACCCCTTGCACGCGGACTTCGTCATCGTCGACGAGTCGAGCATGCTGGACACCAAGCTGGCCGCGGCCCTGCTGCGCGCGATCCCCTCGACCGCGCACCTGCTGCTCGTGGGCGACGTCAACCAGCTGCCGTCGGTGGGGGCGGGCAACGTCCTGGGCGACCTCATCGAATCGGGCCAGGCCGCGGTCACCCGCCTCGACACGGTCTTCCGCCAAGGCGCCCGCTCGGGCATCGTCACGGTCGCGCACGGCATCCTGCACGCCGAGACCGCCCCGCCGGAACCGGTCGAGGATCCCGCCCGCCTCGATTTCACGCAGGACATCCATTTCGTGAAGGTCGAGGACCCCGAGGCCTGCGTGGCGATGGTGACGCGGCTCTGCTGCGAGGTGCTGCCGCGCGCGCTGCGGATGGACCCCCTCCGCGACATCCAGGTGCTGGCGCCGATGCACAAGGGCACGGGCGGCATCCAGGCCTACAACCAGGCCCTGCAGGCCCGCCTGCGCGGCAAGGACGCGAAGCCGGGGCGCATCCAGCCGGGCGACAAGGTGATCCAGACCCGCAACAACTACGACAAACTCGTCTTCAACGGCGACTTCGGGGTGGTGCTCGGCCAGGACGAGGAAGGCGCGCTCCTCATCGATTTCGACGGCGCCCGCGTGGAGCTCGAGCGCGGCGAGCAGTCCGACCTGCACCTGGCCTACGCGGTGAGCATCCACAAGTCCCAAGGGTCGGAATTCCCCGCGGTGGTCCTGCCGCTGCTGCGCCAACATAGCATCATGCTGGCCCGGAACCTGATCTACACCGCCGTGACCCGCGGCCGGAAACAGGTCATCCTCGTGGGCGACCCCACGGCCTACGCGATGGCGGTCCGGAACGCGTCCGACTCGCGGCGCGTGACGAGCCTGCTGCCCCGGCTGAAGAACCTGGAGTGAGCCCGTTCAGACGCGCACGCGCAGCGTGCCGCGGGTGACGCCGAGCTGGTTCAGGACCTTGAGGTCGTTCCACAGGTCGACGCCGGCCAGGCGGCCCTCGAGCAGGTCCTGGTACTTCTGCAGCGTGCGCGTGACGGTGTCGGCGTCCTCGTCGACGAACTCGACGCGGAAACGGCGCACGCCGAGCTTGAGGAGGTCGGCCACGTACTCGGCGCCGGTCTGCGCGCGCGCGTTGAAGAGCGTGTTCCGGCAGCCGGCGTCGGCCTTGAGGATATGCTCCGCGCCCACGCGGTCGCGGAGCTTGACCCGGTGCTTCTCGCAGGGGCGGCCGCAGTCGCGGTAGTCCTTGCCCGCGGAGAGAAAGGTGCAGAAGACGCAGTGCTCCATATGGAACATCGGCATGTGCTGGTGGATCGTGACCTCGAACCACGCGGGCGGGGCCGAGCGCAGCAGCGCGGCGAGCTGGCTGGCGTCGAGGTCGTACGAGGCCGTCAGGCCCTCGAGGCCATGGCGCTCCATGAGCCACTCGGCGGCGAGGCCGTTGGCGACGTTGAGGGAGAAATCGCCGCGCCGACGCTTGCCCGCGAAGGCGCGGAGGTCGTCGTGGTTGCGCGCGAGGTAGCCGTCGGCGTCGCAGGAGAGGACGATCTCGGTGACGCGGTCCTCGCCCTGCTTGTGGACGCGCGGGCCCATCGCCCAGAACTCGACCTTCCGGCCGGCTTCCTGCTCGTAGGCGCGGACGCGCGCGACCGCGGCGCGGAACTTCTTCGGGTCCTCGAACTCGGCGTAGACCACGCGGGCGCCCCAGGCGAGGGCCGGCTCCAACTGCTCGGGCTCGCGGATGACCACGACGATGAGCGGATCCGCGACCGGCGCGGGCGCGGGCGCCGTCACGGTGATCGCGGCCGGCGCGTAGGGCAGCAAGGTCCAGCGCGGCGGCTCGCGGCGCAGGGCCGTCAGGCGGTCGCAGAGATCGCGGCGCAGGCGGTTCAGCTCGCTCACCGGCACGATCAACGCGCCCGCGAGGTCGGCCTCGAGACCGTCCAGCGCGTAGCCCGTGTCGCCGAGGCGGCCGAGCTGCTCGTGCAAGGAGACGGCATCCATCGGCCGTTTCTCGGCGACGGCGCAGGGGACGCTCGTCTCGCCGGCGACCACATGACCCTCGCCATCGTCGAACTGCACGCGCAAGGGCTTGCCGGGGCGGCCGACGACGCGGGCGGAGATCGGGCGGCGGTGGTTGGGCTTCTCGCGGTCCCAGGAGGCGTGGAGCTGTTTGTCGAGTTCCTGGTCCTTGGTCTTCCAGAGCAAGGCGCCCGGCTGCACGCGGCTCCAGTCGATGGCGCCGGCGCGGTCGAAGCGGACGTAGGTGAGGCCGCCGCGGGCGGGCTCGATGCCGTGCACGAAACCGCCCTCCTCGCGTTCGGCCGGCTTGCCCTGGTCGAAGACCACGCCATCGCCGGGCTTCAGCGGCCCCTCGAGGCGCAACGTGACGCCGGGGTGGGCGACGTCGACGACGGTCCCGAGGAAGGCGCCGCGCTTCTTGCCGAAACGCGCGTGCACCAGCTTCTGGTTGTCGATGCCCCGCAGCCAGCCCGTGTGGAGCCCGCGCGAGAAGGTCATCTGCATCGGGTAATCCTCCTCTTGGCGGACGCGCCAGGCGGCGCGATCGGCGTCGCCACCTTGCGACAAGGCATCCCAGGAGGCGTCCACCGCGCGTCGGTAGGCCTTGGTGATCGCGGCCACGTATTCCGGGGACTTCAGGCGCCCTTCGATCTTGAGCGAACGGACCCCCGCGCGGATGAGGTCGGGCACGACCTCGATCCCGGCGAGATCCTGGGGCGAGAGCAGGTAGGCCTTGTCGCCCAGCGGCTTCACCGTCCCGTCGACGACGAGCTCATAAGGCAGGCGGCAGGCCTGCGCGCACTCGCCGCGGTTGGCCGAGCGGCCGCCCAGCGACTCGCTCGTCAGGCACTGCCCCGAATACGCCACGCACAGGGCGCCGTGGACGAAGACCTCGAGGTCCAGCGGCTCCCCCCGGGCCCCTTGCTCCGCCTGGAGCTGGCGCATCTCCGGCAAGGAAACCTCGCGACCGAGGACCGCCAGGGAGGCGCCGAGCGAACGGGCGTAGTCGACGCCGGCCGCGCTCGTCACGGTCATCTGGGTCGAGGCGTGGATGGGGAAGTCGGGCGAGATCCGGCGGATCAGCCGGCAGATACCCGCGTCCTGGACGATGGCGGCGTCGACCCCGGCGGCGACGATCGCGCGCAAGGTGCGGGCTGCGTCGGCCAGTTCCTCGGGGAAGATCAACGTGTTGAACGTGACGTACCCCTTGACCCCGCGGCCGTGGAGGTAGGCCATGAGCTCGGGGAGGTCGGCCTCCTCGAAGTTCTTGGCGCGGACGCGGGCGTTGAAGCGACCCACCCCGAAGAAGACCGCGTCGGCCCCGTTCTCGACGGCGGCCTTGACGCAATCCCACTCCCCGGCGGGCGCCAGGACCTCGGGTTTGCGGAGTCCGCTGCTACCGGAAACGACGGCCATGCCACCATCAAGGGGCCTCGGGCCGGGGAGGGAAGCGGGAAGTTCGCCGGGCGACCGAAACCCGGGCCTGCTTCCTGGGTTGCCCCGGCCCCCCGGGGTCGTTTGATAGACGCATGGCCGACAAACTCGAGGAAATCTTCCGGATGCAGGAAGCGCTCAACCAGCGCATCGGCGTCGAAACCAAAGGCATGACCGAGGAGGAGAAGATCAAATGGACGCTCAACTACCTGCGCGCGATGCAGCAGGAGATGGCCGAGCTCACCGACTCCGTGCCCTGGAAGTGGTGGGCCAAGTACCAGAAGTTCGACGAGCAGAACGCCCGCGTGGAGGTCATCGACCTCTTCCACTTCCTCATCTCGATCGCCCAGGTGCTCGGGATGTCCGCCGAGGACGTCTACCAGGCCTACCTCAAGAAGAACGCCGTCAACCACCAGCGCCAGGATTCGGGCTACGTGAAGAAGGACGAGAACGACTCCCGCCACATCTGACCCCCGCCATGCGTCCCCTCCCCCGCCGCCGCGCCGGCTTCACCCTGATCGAGCTGCTGATGGTGATCGGCATCATCATGATCCTCGCGACCTCGACGCTCTCCATCTACCGCGGCGTCAGCAACAGCCGCATGAAGGCCCGCGCCCGCGGCGAGATCCAGCGCCTCGCGATGGGCTGCGAGAACTTCAAGAAGACCTACGGCGACTTCCCCTGCGCCGTCGCCGGCACCGCCACGAGCCTGTCGTCGAACCAGACGCAATACCGCACCGACCTCTTCGACCAGCTGATCGGCCGCAAGGTGCTGTACAACCACACCCTCGCCGCCGGCGGCTTCGCCGTCGAGATGTGGCCCTACAACTCGAACATCCTGCCCAACGGTTCCAACCGCAAGATGAAGCCCTTCATCACGATGGACGACGTCGCCGTCTACGACCCGGTGACGAAGACGGACGCGCTGCCCGCCGACCTCACCAATCCGGCCAAGACCTTCGACTTCCGCGACCCGTGGGGCAACCCGTACGAGTACCGCTACCGCGTGCTGGGCTCGATCAACGTGTCCGTCCAGAACTTGACGACCGGCGGCTTCAACCCGCCCTACAACGCGTGGCTCTCCGCCAATTTCGTGCTCGTGAGCTGCGGCGCCAATTTCGCCGCGCCCACGGTCGAGGGCGACCAACCGGATTTCCAGGAATACTTCGTGCCGGCCGACACCATGGTGAAGACCGGCGTGATCCCCGCGAACTACTTCGACGACGCCGACCCGGCCCCGCAGCGTTCCGACAACCTGGTCAACTGGGCGAACTGAGCCCCGCCGGGCGCAGCAGGCGGGCCAGGCCCGCCGCGACCAACCAGGCGATCACCGCCGTGGCGAGGGTGTGCGAGAGGAAGTGCTCGCCGCGGGCGATCTGGTAGAGCCCCATCGCGCCGCCGTAGGCGAGCCCGATCCACACGCCGCGACGGCGGGTCGCGGCGGACTCCCAGGCGAAGGCCAGGGCGAGCAGCGCGAAGCCGCCGCTCGCGTGGCCGGCCGGGAACGCGGAGCTGGGATAGCCCGCGGGCTTCGCGTCAAACAGCAGCAGGTGAGGCACGCCGGGCTCGGCGCCATACATCGCCAGCTGGCGGGGCGTGGCCATGCCGGTGACCTCGCGCAACTGCGTGCAAAGCAGGACGGTGATGGCCATGCTGACGAAGAGGTAGGCGGCGCGGCGCCGGCCCAGCCAGGCGGGGGCGAGGCCGGGCGCGGCGACCGCCCACAGCAGCCAGACACCGAAGAGATAGAGCAGCACCTTGGGGCCGGTGTAGGCCAGTTGGTGGAACCAGCCCGCGTCCTTCGGAATCAGCCAGTCCTGGCCATCCCAGAACCAAGACTGGACCCGGAAGTCGACGGTCTCCCCGCCGGTGCCGTGGAGGCCGAAAAAGCCGGCCAGCGCCGCCAACGCGAGCGCCGGGAAGAGGACCGACGGACGGTCAGCGCGCGGGGTTGGCGAGCCCACCTCGGTTGAAAAGTTCATCGGTGCCTTGGTAATACTGGATGGCCTCGGCCGCGGCGTCGGCGTCGGGAGCGGCCGCCGGGACGAGGGTGCCCGTGGCGAGGTCGGCCCGGAACTGGGCGACCTGGCGGACCGGCTTCAGGACCGTCAGCAGGCCGTCGGGACGGAGGACGGCGACCTTCTGGTAGTTGCTGATGAAGGCGCGCGGCTGGTAGCCGGGCGCGAGCGCATCGGCCCCGACGAAGCGGGCGGTGTACGGCAGCTTGAGCAGCCCCAGCAAGGTGGGCGCGTAGTCGACCTGGCTCATCATGACGTCGACCTTGCGGGCGGGCAGCAGACCCGGCGCCCAGATGAACAGCGGGATCTCGTATTTCTTGATCTCGAGCTCGCGCTTGCCGGCGACGGAGGCGCAATGGTCCGCGACGATCACGAAGACCGTGTCCTTGAACCAGGGCTTCGAGCCGGCCGCGCGCAGGAAGGCGCCGATGGCGTGGTCCGTGTAGGCGACGCCGCCCTGGCGGTCGCGCAGCTCGGGACGGATCTTGCCGGCCGGCCAGGTGTAGGGCCGGTGGTTCGACGTCGTCATGATGAAGTGATGGAACGGCTTGCCGGCGGCGTGGGCCGCGTCGGCCTCGGCCATCGACCACGCGAACGCGTCCTCGTCGCAGGCGCCCCAGGCGTTGCCGAAGGTCACCTGGCGGCCGGCCTTGAGCGCGGCCGGCTGATCGACGATGCGGTAGCCGTTCGAGCCGAAGAAGTAGCTCATGTTGTCGAAGAACCCGTCGCCCCCGTAGATGAAGGCGGTGTCGTAGCCCTGCGCCGCGAAGGCCGAGCCCAGGGTCGAGAGATTCTCGCACCCCTTGCGGCGCAACACCGACTGGCCGGGGATCGGCGGGATCGACAAGGTCAACGCCTCCATGCCGCGCACCGTGCGCGTGCCGCTCGCGTAGCAACGCGTGAACCAGAGGGACTCCTGGGCGATCCGGTCGAGGTTCGGGGTGAGGCCGAGCTTGCCGTAGTCGACCCGGTCCTCCTCGTCGTTGACGCCGTAGCAGCCGAGATACTTCGCGCTGAGGCTCTCGACCGTGATCTGGATCACGTTGAGTTTGCGGGCCGCGGGAACGCCGGGGACGGCGCGGAGGATATCGCCCGAAGCGCCCGCGGCGAGCGGGGCGCCTTGGGCGGCCAGGCGGGCGGCAAGCTCGGGCACGACGGCGGGGCGGGACGGGTAGAAACGGGCCCAATCCAGCTGGTTGGCCCAGAACGCGGCGAGGAAGGCGTATTCGCCGTTCTTGGCGATCTCGGTATCGTAGCTGTTCGCCCAACTCGGCTGCGGGTCGCCCATATGCCGGAGGCCGGCGGTCAGCCGCTCGGCGAAGGAACTGTGCACGGGCGAGGCGACCTTGAGGTCATGACGACCCGTGGCGTAGGCGACGCCGAGCAACAGCGCGAGGGGCGCGAGCAGGGCCGCGCCGGCGCGCCAGCGGGGAGAGGCGTCGGCGACCGCGCCGTCATGCCAGGCGGCGGTCCACCCGAGCCGGCGCCAAAGCAGGTAGGCGCCGACGGCGACGCAGGCCACGACCGCGACGATCAGCGG
>JBEGOO010000048.1:0-4467 GCA_041182045.1 Verrucomicrobiota bacterium | reverse complement strand
TTCTAACGCCCCCTATAAGTTTTTGTAAGGGATTGATAGGTAGTCATTTCTGGGGGGCTAAAAACATTCACCAAGGGGTCTTTTCCTGTTGCTCCAGGGGGTGTTAAAAACACGCTTTCGGGACCGCGGAAAACCGCGGGAAAACACCCCTTTTAACAACACCTCATGAGCGAAAATTCCGACAAATCACCCAACCGCGGCAAGCATGCCGGCAAGGAAGAATACGGCGCGTCCGACATCAAACGCCTCAAGGGCCTGAAGGCCGTCCGCGAGCGTCCGGGTATGTACATCGGCGATACGAACGAGACGGGTCTGCACCACTGCGTGTACGAGATCGTCGACAACTCGATCGACGAGGCGCTCGCCGGCTACTGCAAGAGCATCAAGGTCGAGATCCACGCCGACGGCTCCCTGTCCGTCGAGGACGATGGCCGCGGCATCCCCGTCGCCATGCACCCCGAGGAGAAGATCCCGACGCTCGAGCTCGTGCTCACCAACCTGCACGCCGGCGGCAAGTTCGACAAGGGCGCCTACCAGGTGTCCGGCGGCCTCAACGGCGTCGGCGCCAAGTGCGTCAACGCGCTCTCCGACAGCTTCGTCGCCGAGGTCAGCCGCGAGGGCGAGGTGCACCAGATGAAGTTCTGTCGCGGCGAGGTCACCCAGTCGATCAAGGTCATCGGCAAGACCAAGCGCACCGGCACCAAGATCACCTTCCACCCCGACCCCGAGATCTTCGTCGCCACCCAGGAGTTCAAGTACGACACGCTCGTCCGCCGCATGCGCGAGCTGGCCTTCCTCGTCCCGGGCATCACCGTCGAGATGAAGGACCACCGCTCCAACCGCGCGGACAAGCTCGAGTTCAAGGAGGGCATCGCGGAGTATGTCGCCTTCCTCAACGCCAACGAGGAGCGCCTCTTCGACAAGCCGATCCTGATGGCCGCCGAGGTCGACTTCACCGACCTCGCCAACCCGCGCGTCATGGCCGAGGGCGAGAAGCCCAAGCCCGGCCAGCGCCGCATGACCGTCGACGTCGCCCTGCAGTACAACGACCGCTACGACGAGATGGTCTTCAGCTACACCAACCTGATCAACCAGCCCGAGGGCGGCACGCACCTCTCCGGTTTCCGTTCCGCGCTCACCCGCGTCATCAACCACTACGCGAAATCCAACAACCTCATTAAGGACAAGGACGCCAAGCTCAACGGCGACGACATGCGCGAGGGCCTCGTGGCCGTCATCTCGGTCAAGCACCCCGACCCCAAGTTCCAGTCCCAGAACAAGACCCGCCTCACCAATCCCGAGGTCGAGGGCATCGTGACCTCCGTCGTCGGGGAGCAGCTCAAGTACTACCTCGAGCGCGACCCGAAGACCGGCCGTCGCATCGTCGACAAGTGCCTCAACGCCGCCCGCGCCCGCGAGGCCGCCCGCAAGGCCCGCGAGACCGTCCGTAAGTCCGCCATGTCCTCCGGCGGCCTGCCCGGCAAGCTGGCCGACTGCTCCGAGAGCGATCCGTCCGTCTGCGAACTCTACATCGTCGAGGGCGATTCCGCCGGTGGCTCCGCCAAGCAGGGCCGCGACCGCCGCTACCAGGCGATCCTCCCGATCAAGGGCAAGATCCTCAACGTCGAGAAGGCCCGCATCGACAAGATCCTCTCGAACGAGGAGATCCGCACCATCATCACCGCCTGCGGCACCGGCATCGGCAAGCACGAGGGCGACGGCGCCTTCGACGTCACGAAGTGCCGCTACCACAAACTCGTCATCATGACGGACGCGGACGTCGACGGCTCGCACATCCGCACGCTCCTCCTGACGTTCCTCTACCGCCAGATGCCCGGGCTCATCGAGGCCGGCTACGTCTACATCGCCCAGCCGCCCCTGTACCGCATCAAGCGCAAGAAGCGCGAGCAGTACGTCGACAACGACCCGGAGCTGAACCGCATCCTCCTCGAGCTCGGCTCCGAGGACGTGAACCTGCTCCGCCTCCGCGACAAGCACGTCTTCCCCGGCCAGAAGCTCGACAAGATCGTCGAGTCGCTCGCCCGCCTGGAGTCGCTCGGCGCCGGCATCGGCCGCACGGGCTGCCAGCTCGGCGAATACCTCGACCAGCAGGACCACAAGACCCACGCCCTCCCGCGCTTCATCGTGCGCACCCGCACGGGCAACGAGGAGACCTATGAGTTCCTCGCCGACACCGACGCCAAGCAGGCGTACCTGCGCAAGGCCGGCGTCGAGGACTTCCTGGCCGACAAGATCGACCGCGAGAAGAAGCTCAAGGACGGCACGGTCGTCCAGGAGCGCGTCAACGTGATCGAGGTCTTCGAGAACGACGCCATCACCAAGGTCCTGAAGGAGCTGGAGACCCAGGGCATGGACGTGAAGAAGTTCACCGCCGGCGAGGAGCCGCGCTACCACCTGATCGACGGCTCGACCGCCGAGGAGGCGCCCGCCGCCGCCGAAGGCGACGAGGAGCCCGCCGCCAAGGGCGAGGAGAAGCCCGCCAAGAAGCTGGTCAAGAAGGCCGAGCCGATCCCGCTGGGGTCGATCCTCGAGCTCATCGGCCAGATCCGCCAGTTCGGCCGCAAGGGCCTCACCATCCAGCGCTACAAAGGCCTGGGTGAGATGAACCCTAAGCAGCTCTTCGAGACCACGATGGACCCGGCCAAGCGCCGCTTCCTCAAGGTCGACATCGCCGACGCCGCCGAAGCCAACCGCGTCTTCGCCATGCTGATGGGCGAGGACGTCCCCGCCCGCCGCGCCTTCATCGAGGACAACGCGCTCAACACCTCGAACCTCGACGTCTGAGCCCCACCCACCCCCCGAGACCTTCGACAATGTATTCCGACAAAGAAAAGCTCACCGCCGCGAACATCACGGAGATCATGCAGACGGCCTACATCGACTACTCGATGTCGGTCATCGTCTCCCGCGCCCTCCCCGACGCCCGCGACGGCCTCAAACCGGTCCAGCGCCGCATCCTCTACGCGATGCTCCGCGAAGGGCTCGTCCACAACCGCCCGTTCGACAAGTGCGCCGGCGTCGTCGGCGAGGTGCTCAAGAACTACCACCCGCACGGCGACAGCTCCGTGTACGACACGCTCGTCCGCCTCGCCCAGAACTGGGTGATGCGTTACCAGCTGATCGAGCCGCAGGGCAACTTCGGCTCGGTCGACGGCGACCCGCCCGCCGCCTACCGCTACACCGAGTGCCGTCTCTCCGAGATCGCCGAGGAGCTCCTCGCCGACATCGACGAGGAGACCGTCGACTTCGTCCCGAACTACAAGGAGTCGACCACCGAGCCGACCGTCCTCCCGTGCGCGCTGCCGCACCTGCTGATGAACGGCTCGACCGGCATCGCGGTCGGCATGACGACCAACATCCCGCCCCACAACCTCCAGGAGCTCGTCGACGCGACCTGCCTCATCATCGACAAGCCCAGCGCCACGGTCGAGGACCTCGAGAAGGTCATCGTCGGGCCGGACTTCCAGACCGGCGGCGTCATCAACGGCAAGGAGGGCATCAAATCCTACCTCCGCACCGGCCGCGGCATCGTCCGCGTCCGCGGCGTCGCCCACACCGAGGAGCTCAAGAACGGCAAGGAGCAGATCGTCCTCACGGAGCTCCCCTACAACGTCAACCGCTCCTCCTTGGTGAAGCACATCGCCGACCTCAGCGCCGAGAAGGTCCTCGACGCGGTCTCCGACCTCCGCGACGAGTCCGACGAGAACACCCGCGTGGTCATCGAGCTCAAGCGCAACGAGAACCCGAAGGTCGTCATCAACAAGCTCTACAAGCACACGAACTTCGAGAACTCGTTCGGCGTCATCCTGCTGGCCCTCGACAAGCGCCGCCCGAAGCAGATGAACATCCGCGAGCTGCTCGAGTGCTTCGTCGAGCACCGCCGCGACGTCGTCACCCGCCGCACGCGCTTCCGCCTGCGCAAGGCCGAGGACCGCGCCCACATCCTCGAGGGCTTCAAGATCGCCCTGCGCAACCTCGACGACTTCGTGAAGATCATCCGCTCGTCCGCCAACCGCGACGAGGCCCGCGTCAAGCTCATCGCCAAGTACGGCCTCAGCGAACGCCAGGCGGTGGCCATCCTCGACCTGCGCCTCTACCAGCTGACCGGCCTCGAGCGCGACAAGATCGAGGAGGAGTACCGCCAGCTGATGGCCCTCGTCGAGGAGCTCCGCGGCATCCTGTCCAGCGAGTCCAAGCTCCTCACGCTCATCAAGAAGGAGCTCCGCGACGCCGCCAAGAAGCACGTCGGCCCCCGCAAGACCAAGGTCACGGCCCAGGAAGGCGAGCTGTCCATGGAGGACATCGTCGCCAACGAGGGCTGCGTGGTCACCGTCTCGCACGCCGGCTTCATCAAGCGCACGCCGGTCGCCCAGTACCGCCTGCAGAAGCGCGGCGGCAAGGGCACCAAGGGCGCCGAGCTCTCCAAGGCCGCGTCCGACGAGGACA
>JBEGOO010000047.1:0-11942 GCA_041182045.1 Verrucomicrobiota bacterium | reverse complement strand
GATATCAAAGCCCGCGAGATCCTCGACTCCCGCGGCAACCCCACCATCGAAGTCGATGTCGTCCTCGCCTCCGGCGTCCGCGGTCGCGCGGCCGTCCCGTCCGGCGCCTCGACCGGCACCTACGAAGCCCACGAACTCCGCGACAGCGACGTGAGCTCCAAGTCCTTCGCCAAGGGCATCGACCCGAAGAAGCGCTACAACGGCAAGGGCGTCCTCAAGGCCGTCGAGAACGTCAACGAAGAGATCGCCTCCCTCCTCGTCGGTCATGACGCGCAGGACCAGATCGGCATCGACACCGCGATGATCGGCCTCGATGGCACGAAGAACAAGAGCAAGCTCGGCGCCAACGCCATCCTCGGCGTCTCCATGGCCGCCGCCCACGCTTCCGCGGCCGCCCTCGGCCAGCCCCTCTACCGCTACATCGGCGGCCCGAACGCCAAGGTCCTCCCGATCCCGCTCATGAACATCATGAACGGCGGCGCCCACTCCGACGCCCCGGTCGACATCCAGGAATTCATGATCGTCCCGAAGGGCGCCAAGTCCTTCAGCGAAGCCCTGCGCATGGGCACCGAGATCTTCCACGCCCTCAAGAAGGTGCTGAAGGCCCAGGGTCTCTCCACCTCCGTCGGTGACGAAGGCGGTTTCGCCCCGAAGGTCGCTTCCAACGAAGCCGCCCTCGAAGCCATCGCCGCGGCCGTCAAGGCCTCCGGTTACAAGCTCGGCAAGGAAGTCTTCCTCGCCCTCGACGTCGCCGCTTCCGAGTTCTTCGACGAGAAGACCGGCAAGTACACCTTCCACAAGTCCGACAAGTCCCAGCGCAACTCCGATCAGATGATCAAGTTCTACCAGGACCTGCAGAAGCGCTACCCGATCGTCTCGATCGAGGACGGCTTCTCCGAGGCCGACTGGACCGGCTGGAAGAAGGCCACCGACGCCATGGGTGCGAACACCCAGCTCGTCGGCGACGACCTCTTCGTCACCAACACCGAGTTCCTCTCCCGCGGCATCAAGACCAAGACCGCCAACTCGATCCTCGTGAAGGTGAACCAGATCGGTTCCCTGACCGAGACCTTCGACGCCGTCTCCATGGCCCAGCGCGCCGGCTACTCCGCGATCATCTCGCACCGCTCGGGCGAGACGGAGGACGCCACCATCGCGGACATCGCCGTCGGCCTCAACGCCGGCCAGATCAAGACCGGCTCCCTCTGCCGCTCCGACCGCGTCGCCAAGTACAACCAGCTCCTCCGCATCGAAGGCGAGCTGGGTTCGCGCGCGATCTACGCCGGCAACACCTGCTCCTGGGGCGAATAATCCCAGGCGCCAGGCAAACCGAAGGGCCGCCCGGGTGGGCGGCCCTTTTTGTTGTCCGCCTGGACGGGGCTTACTTCGACTCGAGGCCGGCGCCGTTGACCGCGATGACCTCGTACTTCGCGCCGGGCCGGCCGTCCTTGTCCAGGAAGCGCATCGCGCTCAGCGGCTGCGCCGGGGTATCGCCGTAGCTCATGCCCTGGAAGAGCGCGCGGCCGAACGGGTTCTTCGGGCCGATCGTCAGGCCGACGGTCTGGCCGTCGCGCTTCACGATGAAGTGCCGTAGCCCGCTCTCGAGGTCCGCATGGGCGTCCCAGGTGATCTCGACGCCCCCGGCGACGGCCTGGGCGGCGACGTTGAACGGCGCGGGCGGCGGCGTGGTGTCGTTCGTCGAGCCGGTCTTCACGTATTCCGTCCAAGCCTTGGCGAAGGTGGCGTCGGGCAGCCAGTTGGAGGCGGTCTTGTCGCCCTTGAACTCGGCGGCCGGCACGGCGGTGTCCCCGAGCAGCGGCGCCAGCCACGCCTTGCTTTGGTCGATTCGTCGGAGCGGGGCGGTGGTTCCGGCCTCCGGCAGGCGCAAGGCGAGGCAAGCGTCGAAGAAGGCGATGGCGGCGTAGCGTTGGTCGCCGCACTGGTG
Source organism: Verrucomicrobiota bacterium (assembly GCA_041182045.1). GTDB lineage: Bacteria > Verrucomicrobiota > Verrucomicrobiia > Opitutales > UBA953 > UBA953. The sequence continues at coordinate 9,997 of JBEGOO010000047.1, read as the reverse complement.
CGAGGTCAGGGGGTCCGGCGCGAAGCCGATGGGCGCGCCTTTCGCCCGGTAGGCCTTGAACATCGCGAGGGTGCCGGTCCAGGCGCCGTTGAAACGCTTGTCGCCGTTCTCCTTGGCGCCGGGGTTCGCCATCATGGGGATCTCGTAGGCCGCGGGCGGCAGGTCGACGAACGGGACCTGCCCGACGAGCTTGGGGTCGTCGCTCCGCTGCCAGGCGCTGTAGGCGGTGCCGGAGCGGAACCAGATGGCGACGATGCGCTCGGGGTATTTGGCCTGCAGGATGCTGGACCAAAACCCGCCGCCGCTGTGGCCCCAAAGGCACCAGGGCGCGGTCGCCACCTCGGGATGCCCGCTCTGCCGGGCGAGGTCCGCGAGCGCTCTCAGGAAGACCTGCTCCGAGCCGTTGCGCGGGTCGCACCACAGGCGACAGTTCGCCGCCTCAGGCTGGCGGATGACGGGCCCGAGCAGGGCACAGTCCCATTTGCGCGCGAGCGCCTGCCAATGCAGGTCGTCGGCGGCGGTGACGGCGGCCTTGTTCGAGCCTTCGCCGCAGCCATGCTGGTGGACGATGATGCCTCGGACGGTCTTGATGCCTTCGGGAATCCAGAGGTTGTAGGTCGTGGCAAAGACGAACCCGCTCGGGAGCGATGAGATCGGGTAATCGACGGTGAACTTGCGTCCGTCAGCCAGGAGGGCCAGCGGCGCGAGCAACAGGGCGAGGAGGGGGCGCATGGCGGTAGGTTGGCCATGAAGGCCTCGGCGGGCAAGGGCTTGCCGTCGGCGACCCGCCGCCTAGCGTGGCGTCGTGCCCCGCTTCCTCGCGCTCTGCCTGCTCGTCTTGACGGCTCGCGCCGCCGAGCCGGCGCCTTTGCGGGCCTTCGTGCTGGGGGACTGGGGTTGGGCCGACCCTGAGTTGGAACGGAAATATCCCTTGGTCCGTCAGAACGCCGATCTCCAGCGCGCGGTGGCCAAGGCCATGGCCGAGCGGGCGGCGCGGACGCCGATCGCGGCGGTCCTGACGACGGGGGATAACTTCTACCCGAACGGCGTGAGCTCGGCGGACGACCCTCGCTGGCGCAGGTCCTTCGAGGAGGTCTACGCGGCGCCGGCCCTGCAGGTGCCGTGGGTCGCGGCGCTAGGTAACCACGATCACGACACCACCGCGCAGGCGGAGCTGGATTACGCGGCGCGGTCGAAGGGGCGCTGGGTCATGCCGGCGCGCTACTACGCGCACCACTTCCCGGCGGCGGACGTCCGGGTGCTGGTGCTCGACGCGTGCTCGCTCAGCGACCGTTGGAGCCCTGGTTTCTTCACGGTGAAGGGGCAGGCGGAGGCTGCCGCCCAGTGGCGCTGGCTCGAGGCCGAACTGGCCAAGCCCGCGCGCTGGAAGGTGGTCGTCGGCCATCTCCCGGTGAAGGACCACGGGTTCCACGGACCGGAGTCCGGGTACGCGGACCGCCTTGGACCTTTGCTGGAGAAGCACGGGGTGCGTCTCTACCTCAACGGTCACGACCACCACGCGGAGATCGTCCGGACCCGCGGCGTCGCCTACGTCACCTGTGGCAACGGTTCCGATCTCTACCCGACCCGTACCGGGCCGGAGGCCGAGTTCATTGGTTCCTACCCGGGCTTCACGGAGCTGGAGTTCGGCGCCGAGGCCTTGCAGGTGCGCTTCCTGGATGCCGAAGGCAAGGTGCGGCACGCGTCCACGGTGGCCCGCTGAGGCCCGCGTTGACCTGCGGGCCGGCTTTACCACCATCCCGCCCGTGACCCCCTATCTCGCCCAGCGCCGCGACGAACTGATCCGCACCTACCGCGACGGCCTCCTGCAGGACGTCATCCCGTTCTGGCTCAAGCACGGCCTCGACCGGAAGCACGGCGGCATCCACACCGCCCTGGGTCGCCGGGGTGAGCTGCTGGATTCCGACAAGTCCGTCTGGTTCCAGGGGCGCGCCGCCTGGACCTTCGCGAACCTCTACAACACCGTCGAGCCGAGGCCGGAATGGCTCGAGGCCGCGTTGTCCTGCGCCGACTTCCTCCACGACCGGTGCGCGGACCTCACGGGTAAGCTGCATTTCACGGTCACCGCCGAGGGCGACCCGCTGCGCATGCGCCGCTACGTCTTCAGCGAATGCTTCGCCGCCATCGCCTACGGGGCGGTGCACCACGCGACCGGTCAGGCGAAGTGGAAGGACCGCGCCGTCGCGGCGTTCGACCTCTTCCTGAAATTCAACCGCGAGCCGGGGCACATCCCGCCGAAGACCTCGCCGGAGACGCGGCCGATGAAGGGGTTGTCCCCGTTGATGATGACGCTGGTCACCGCGCAGGACCTGCGCGAGGACCTGGGCGACGTCGTGGTCCGGGGCCGGACGCTCACCCAGTGGGCCGCGGAGGCGATCGCCGAGGTCGGCCGCGATTTCGTGAAGCCGGACCTGCGCGCCGTGATGGAGGTCGTGGGCCCCCACGGTGAGATCTACGATCATTTCGACGGGCGCCTGCTGAACCCAGGTCACTCGATCGAGGCGGCCTGGTTCATCCTGCGCGAGGCCCGGCGCTCGGGCGACGAGGCGATGAAACGGCTCGGCTTGGACATGCTCGACTACATGTGGGAGCGGGGCTGGGACCGCGAGCATGGCGGGATCCTCTATTTCACCGACCTGCACGGGAAGCCGATCCAGGAGTACTGGCATTTCATGAAGTTCTGGTGGCCGCATAACGAGGCCATCATCGCGACCTTGCTCGCGCACCTGATGACGGGCGACGCGAAGTACGCCGAGATGCACCGCCAGGTGCACGACTGGACCTACGCGCACTTCCCCGACCGGGAGCACGGCGAGTGGTATGGTTACCTCGACCGGCAGGGTCGCCCGACGACCGAGCTCAAGGGCAACATGTGGAAGGGGCCGTTCCACATGCCCCGGCAGAAACTGCTCTGCTGGCAGATGCTGGAGGGGATCCGGTGAGCGGACGGCCTTGCGAGGCTTGCGGTCGGGCCATCCCCGCCGAGATCTTCGTCCAGGGTGGCGAGGGCGAGATCTTCTGCCCGTGGTGCGCCACGAGCCAGTCGCCCGCCGCGACGCCGGCGGGTCCGACCGTCGCGGTCGAGGCCGGCCACCCGAAGGTCCGGCGGACGATCGAGGGCGAGACCATCAGCTACGGGACCCGGATGGGCTCCTGTTTCGGCTGGTTCTGGTTGGTCTTCACCGTGGTGCACTGCGGCTTCATGTTCTACGGGATGTCCCAGGGGAACGTGAAAGTGAACGGTCGGCTTGTCGCGCACCCGGAGTGGTGGCAGTTCGCGTTGCTCGGGCTATTCTACGTGCCGTTCTTCGTCATCGGTTTCGCCTTCACCGTCTCGCGTTACACCGTCCGTCTGAGCCCGGATCGCCTGCGGGTCCGTTGGCGCTTCCTGCCCGGGCTCGGTTGGACGTGGGAACTGCCGATCGGCGGCGAGGTGGGCGTGCGCCAGTCGTTCCGGGGCGCGAAGGAGAACGGCCGTTCGGTGACCGCCATCGTCGTCTCGTCCCAAGGCGAGGAAATCGACTTCGGCAATTTCCTGTCCAAGGACATCAAGGCCTTCCTCGTGGCCGCGATCCGGGATTACTACGGCGAGCCGCCGGCGGCGGCCCGGGCGGACTTCATCGCTTGATCCGCAGCTCGAAGGGCGTCGCAGGCAGGCCGGCGGCGTTCACCAGCGCGGCTTGCGCATCCATGGCCCAGGCGTAGCGCAGGAGGGCGGGCTTCTTCTTCGGGTCCGCCGGGTCCGCCGGAAAATCGACGACGAGGCGGTCGCCGACGATCCGGGCTGGCCCGATCGGAGCGAATTCACCCGGCTGGGCGCCGTCTTCGCAGAACACCTCAAGGCGCGGCGCGACGCCGGGCTTGCAGGCGAGTCCTTGGCCGAAGCGGAACGACACGGTGATGGTCTGGCCGTCGTAGACGGCCGAGCTGGGCAACGGGCCGGAGGGGCAGATCTCCGCATGGCCATACCAATGGAACAGCGCCCAGCGGGCGAGGCGTTCGCCGACCTCCCTTTTCTCCTTCGGGTGCACGTCCTTCGCCGCCCCGAGGTCGAGGGTCACGGCCATCCCGTAGCGTTCCGTCGACTCCTCGAGCCGGCGTTGCACCTCGCGGAAGCGCGGCCAATGGAGCCGGGCGGGTTCCGCGATCGCCGGGAGCTGGCAGGTGAGGAAGGGCAGGGCGGGGTCGCGCCATTGGTCGCGCCAATCAGCCACGAGGAGCTTCATGAGCGCGCCATATTCCTCGACGTCCACGGCGCGGATCGCGTTGCTCTCCCCTTGGTACCAAACCACGCCCTTGATGGGGAAGCCCGTGATGCGGGACGGTCCGGCCGCCCAGGCGAAGCCCGGCTTGTAGCCATGGTTCAGGCCCAGCCCGTCCTTCGGCGCCCCGGGGGTGTCGCCGAGGTGCTGCCGGGCGCGCAGGCGGACGAAGCTGCCCTCGATCGCGTCGTTGCGCAGCCAGTCCCCCGCGACCTTCCGGGCGAAGTCGGGACTGCGCCGGAGGGCGTCCGCCGAGATGAAGCTTTCGATGGGCGCGCCACCCACCGCGTAGTTGACGAGGCCGATCGGCACGCCGGTCGTCGCGGCGACGCGCCGGGCGAAATAATAGCCGACGGCGGACATCTCGGCGGCGCTTGCCGGCGAGCAGGCGCTCCAGGCGCCCTCGAAGAAGCGCTCCGGCGTCATCCGCGCCACGGTGTCGGCGTCGAGGCGTCGGGCGCCCACATACTGGCCCGCGAAAGCGTGCTGACGGAGCCGCACCAGCGGGAGGGTCGCCCGCGGCAGTTCCTCGGCCGCGTGCGCCTCGCGGCGCAGCGGGAACTCCATGTTCGACTGCCCGGCGGCCACCCAGACGTCGCCGACGAGGATGTCGCCCAGGCGGACGTCCGCGATGCCATCCTTGGCTTCCAGCTCGAGCGGGCGGGTGCTCGCCGGCCGCGCGGGGAAGCGCGCGGACCATCTTCCGTCCGCGTCGGCGTTGGCGCCCACGGCCGTCCGGTCCAGTCGCACCAGCACGGCGGCGCCGGGGCGGGCCGTGCCGCGCACCAGGATGGGTTGGTCGCGTTGCAGTACCATCCCCTCGCCGAACCAAGGGTCGAACTCGGCCGCGCGCGTGGCGAGCGCCAGCAGCGTCAGGGCGAGGATCGACCGGCGCCGCCTCACTTGCCTTCGAGGCCGACGCCGACGATGGCGCGGTACAGGACGACCGTGTTGCTGTTGGGTTCGTAGAGCACGCCGATATCCGTCCCGACCTTGGCCATGGAGCTGTAGGCGAACGGTCCGGGGAAGAGCAGCGTCGACTCGGTCCAGGTCTTGCCGCCGTCGTCGGAGCGACGGAGGGTGCCGTTGGCGCGGCCCTTGCCGGCGGGGTTCAGGAAGAAGATCGCCGGCTTGCCCGCGTGGGTGGCCGCGAGGAGGGAGCCCTGGCAGGTCGGCTCGGGGAGCGCCGCGTCATCCGCGGCCTGGCTCCACGTCGCGCCGCCATCCTGGGACCAGGCGGTCTTCCGCAGCGGCGCGCCTTTCCAGCGACGCGAATTCAGGTACACCGCGCCCTCCGCGGTCTCCGCGACCTGCACCTCGTTGAGCTGCATCCCCTCCTGCGGCACGTTCTCTCCGCGCTTCCAGGTCTTGCCGGCGTCGTCGCTGAACGCCACCCAGTTGACGAAGTTGCGCTTCGCGTCCTGGGAGTTGAACGGGATCACGAGCCGGCCGGCGAACTTGCCGGTCCGCAACTGGATGCCGACGCCCGGGCCGGACGCGCAGGTCACGGCGTTGTCGGGCTTCAGCGCGTCGCTGACGTCGACGGGCTTGGACCACGTCGCGCCTTCGTCGTCCGACGAGACGAACTTGATCCGGTTGCCCTTGGGGTCCTTCGGGCCGACGGGCAGGCCGCCGAACTCCTTGCCGCCGGCGGGGAAGGTCTGGAAGAAGAGGAAGACGCGCCCGCTCTTCGCGTCCTGCACGAGGCAGGGGTTGTTGCAGCTGTCGTCGCCCTGCTCGTAGGCGACGGCCGGCTTGGACCAGGCCTTGCCTTGGTTCCGGGAGACGGCCACGACGAGGTCGTTGCCCGCCTGGTCGGTCGCCTTGTCGCGGGCCTCGGCGACGGCGAGGAGCGTGCCCTTGGCGGTCATCAGCAAGGCCGGGATGCGCACGGAACCGTGCGGGAGGTTCTTCTTCGCCTCGAACACGGCCACGGCCGGGGTCTCGGCGAGTTTGGGCGCCGCGCCGAGGCCGGCGGACGCGAGGAGGAGGCTGAGCGCGATTAGTCTTTCCATGAGAAATAGCCGATGGCTTCGAGCTCGCCGAGCATCGCCTGGACGCCGGCGGCGTCGGGGTTGGCGTTGGGGAGGCGGGCGGGGCCCACGGGGACGCCGAGGTGCGTCATGAGCGCCTTGGCGCAGCCCATGTAGCCGCGCTTGGCGACGATGCGGATGACCTGCATCATCCGGTCCTGCTCGAGCTGGCAGGTCACGAGGTCGCCCTGCGGGAAGGCGACCATCATGCGCTGCAGCGGGCCGGGCACGAAGTTGTACGTGCTGCCGACGCCGCCCTGCGCGCCCATCGCCAGCGCCGCGAGGAAGTACTCGTCGATGCCCCACGGGAGGTCGTACTTGCCGCCGGCCAGGCGCTTGCCGAGCAGGTAGGTGCCGAGGTCGGGATTGGAGTATTTCACGCCGGCGAGGTTGGGGATGCGCGCGGCGGCGAGCTTCAGGAAGTCATCGACCGGGAAGTTGATCCCCGTCAGCGGCGGGATGTCGTAGTAGTAGAACGGCAGGCCCGGGGCGGCGGCGGCGACCTGCGCGCAGCAGGCGACGAGGTCCTCGACGTTGCGGGGCTTGAAGTACGACGGGGCGATCATGGAGATCGCGCTGGCTTCGTTGCGCTGGGCCTGGGCGGCCAGCGCCGCGGCGTCCGCGAGGCAGTTGGCGCCGACGTGCACGACGACCTTGATGCCGCTCGACTTCGCCACGGCCGCCCAGCGGTCGCCGAGGGCGAGGCGTTCGGTCAGCTGCAGCGACACGCTCTCGCCGGTGGTGCCGCCGATGAAGACGCGGTCGATCTTGCGGGCGAGCAGGTGCGCGGCCTGGCGCTCGACGACGGCGAGATTCAGCGAGCCGTCGGCGTGGAACGGCGTGTGGGTGGCGGGGCAGAGCCCGTGGAACTTGAAGGCGGACATGGCGAAAGGGGTGCGGTCAGCGACGCAACGAGGCGTCGGTGCGGATGCAAAGGACGACGCCGACGGACAGCAAGGCAATCGCCGCGAAGGCGCCGAAGATGATATTGAGCGGTATATGAGCGTCGCGCATCACCCCGAAGCCCCAATCGGCCAGCCCGCCGCAGCTGATGCTGACGAGGTTCATGAAGCCATAGCCCGTGGCCCGGAGCTCGGGGCGCACCAGCTGGCAGAGGATGGGCATGTTGTTGCAGTCGAAGAAGCCCCAGCCGAGTCCGAAGAGGATGAGGAAGCCGACGGCGACCGCCAAGGAGCCGGCGTTGCCCACGCCGAAGAGCGCCGGGAGGAAGAGCGTCATCCCGAGCGCGCTCACGAAGATCCGGCCGCGTTCGGTGCGCCGCATCCAGCGGTCGGCCAGCCAGCCGCCGAGACCGACGCCGACGAGCGAGGCGACCTGCACGTACAGCACGGCCGACACGCCGGCCTTGCCCTGGCCGAGCCCGAACTGTTCGCGGAGGATGTCGGGCATCCAGTCCTTCACGACCCAGCCCGCCAACGCCGGCAGGGTGAAGTAAAGCACGAGCAGGCGGAAGCCGCGGTTCGCGAGCAGTTCCCGGAAGGCCTCGACGAAGCGCGGGGCCGCCGCGGGCGCTTCGGGCCGGACCGGCGGGTTCCGGAGCAGCAGGAAGAGCGGGAGCGCGTAGAGCACGCCGATCGCCCCGCACCAGACGAAGGCGGTGCGCCAGCCGATGTCCGGACTGTCGGCCGCGTAGCCCGCGAAACCGCCGAGGATCACGCCCACGTAGATGCCCATCTGATGGAAGCCCACCGCGCGCGAACGCGTCGGACCGAGGTGGAAGTCGGTGATGAGGGCCAGGGCCGCGGGGATGTAGAAGGCTTCGCTGACGCCCATGAGCGCGCGCGCGGCGAGCAGCTCGTGGAAACCGCGCACATGCCCCATGTACCAGGTCACCGCGGACCAGACCAGCAGGCTGGCGCAGATGACCTTGCGGCGGTCGAGGCGGTCGGACAGGAATCCGCCGAGGGGGCTGAGGATGGCGTAGACCCACTTGAACGAGCCCAGCACGAGCCCCCAGTTCGCCTTGTTGCCGATGTCGGGCAGGTCGGCCATCATGGAGCCCTTCATCGCGGCCAGCATCTGCCGGTCGAGGTAGTTGAGCAGGGCGACGGGCACGAGCAACGCGACCATCAGCCAGGCGGTGCGCGAGGCGGACGGGGTCGCGGCCGGAGACGGGAAGTTCATCGGAATCTGACGGGGATGGTCCAGCTGCTGCAGGCTGGCGTGCGCACGCCGGGGCGGGTCTCCCCGCTGATCGTCACGAGGTCGTCGCCCAAGCGGAGGAGCGGCGCCGTCGCCAGCGGCGTCGGCCATTGGCCGACGACCTTGGGTTCGCGGGTCTCGAGGTCGATGAACAGGATGTCGCGGGATTGTCCCGGATGTTCCGCCGGGGGTTGGCCGTAGCGGGCGCCGTCATCGCCACCGACGAAGAAGAGACCCGAGCCGGAAGCCACTCCTGGTCCCGCCGGAGCGGCCCAGGGATGGGGCAGGCCGTGGAAGTCGGCGCCTTGCGCGCGGCTGTTCGCGTGATGGAGGTCGCCTTGGTAGGCCCGCGTCGGTTTGCCATCCCGCGCGAACAGCCCGCAGCCGCCGCCCCATAGCAAGGTCGTCTCATCGGCCCCGAACAGCGGCAGGATGCGCGCCTGGGAGGCTTCCTCCGCCGAGATGCGCCAACCTTCCGCGGGTCGGTCCAGGCGCAGGCTCGCGAGCGTGCCGAGCGCGGCGGTGGCGTCGGGCGAGCGGCTTCCGCCCAGCAACGCGAGGGCGCCGTTGACCTGGGCGAAGCCCGCGTAGGCGCGTGGTTCGGGCAGCGGCGCGGCGAATTTCTCGCAACGCCCGTCGGCGCCCACCTTCCACACGGCGTCGAGGTGTTTCTCCGCGTCGGCGCCGCCGGCGACGATCAGCGAGCGCCGATCCGGGCCGGCGCAGAAAGCGGCGTAGGCGTTGGGCGCCGGCAGTTCGCCCACCTTGGTCCAGGCCCACCGGCCGGACGCGTCGCGTCGGCACAGGAAGATGTCGCGATGGAAGACCTTGGCGCCGCCTTCCCACGGCGGCCGCCCGGGGAAATTCGCGCCTCCCGCGGCGAGGATCGCCTCGTGGCCGGCGTCATCGACGATCACCGCCGCCATCATGCCGGCCCGGCCTTGGGGATCCGGGATGGCGGGTAACTCGACCGCCGCCTGCGCGGTCGCGAGCCCGGCGAGGGCGAGAAGGAGGCGGAGCGGTGACATGGTCGCCGGGGGTGCGCTTCTTCTAGGGCCCGGGCGGGCCCATCGCCAGCGTAACCTTACTCCTCGCGGATCAACCAACCTTCGGTCGAGCGCATGCACGGACGGGTCTCGCCGTTTACGACCGCAAACCCTCCATTCCACTTGGTGCAACCGGTGGTGACCAGGGCCGAGGAGCCCGCCGCGAGCTCGGACCACGTATCCGTCAGCGGGTCATAGCCCAGGATGTCCTTGGGGAAGCCGGGATGCTTGAGCGGTTCGACCTTGCCCGCGAGCTTGCCGTCGTCACCGCCGAGCACGAGGAACTTGCCCTCGAGCGACGGGCAGGGGCTGGGCGCGGCCGCCGCGGCCCGCGGCAACGGCGCGAGCCGGCGCCATTCCTTGCCGAGCGTGAACGCGTGGCAATCGGTCAGGTACTCGCGCTCCGCGCCCTTGACGCCGGGCGTCAGCGCGACGCCGCCGAAGAGGTAGAAGGTGTCCTTGGTGCCGGCCG
>JBEGOO010000046.1:0-3082 GCA_041182045.1 Verrucomicrobiota bacterium | reverse complement strand
GACGCCGACCTGAAGACCTGGAAGCTCGAGGAGGAGCCGGTCCACGAGGACGGCGGCACCGCCTGGAAGAAGCCGGCCCGGATTCACCTCCGCTTCGAACGCGGCTCCCTCAAGCAGGAGGTCGTGCTCGACCTCCCCATCAAGCGCCCCGGCGCCTCCCGACCATGAGCCGACCCTCGCGCCGCCGCGGCTCCGTCATCATCGTCATCCTGGTGCTCATCGCGCTGGCCTCGCTGCTGCTGGCGCGGTTCATGGAGGACAACGCGCTGGAACTCTCCATGTCCGCGCGCGAGGCCGACCGCCGCCGCCTCCGCGCCGACGCCCAGTCCGAGCTGGAGCTCGCGCTGGCGGTGATGGCCGAGATCCGGGCGATCGACCTCAACAAGGTCCACCACCCGACGCAGGGCTTCGACGACCCGCACGCCTACGCGGGCTTCCCGCCGCGCGACGGCCTCGAGGTGAGCTTCGAGTTCGAGGACGAGAGCCGCAAGCTGCCGCTCCCCAACCTGGACAAGAACACGCTCATCAAGCTGCTCTACGCCTTCGGGCTGGAGCAGAAGGACGCCGAGCGCGTGGCCGACGCCCTGGTCGGCTGGACCAGCAAGCGCTACGAGCCGCTCGAGGAGGAGGCCACCGACGCCGCGTACGAGCGCCGCACGCTCGCCCATCGCCCGGCCCGCCGCCCGCTGCGCTCCTTCGAGGAGCTCCGCGCCATCGGCGTGGCCAACGAGTACTTCTTCGACGCGCAGGGCCGCCCGACCCCGCTGTACGACGCCTTCACCTCGGCCGTCAGCCTCTACGCGTTCGGCGACACCAACATCAACACCGCGGAGGACCCGCTGCTCCTCGCGCTCGGGCTCGACGAGCACCAGGTGGCGCTGATCCGCGACAAGCAGAACGTCATGAAGAAGCGGGTCACCGGCACCCCGCCCTACTTCCGCGTCACCCAGGAGGTCCGCACCCTGGTCGGCGGCGGCGCCCCGCTGCAGGCCTTCGACGACGAATCCCACCTGATGTGGGTGCGCGTGACCGTCAAGGAAGGGCTGGCCCGTTGCCGCGTGAGCGCCCTGGTGCAGCTGCGCGACGACGTGACCTTCCCCGCCGCGACCGCCAACCCCGACGAGGACCCGACCGCGGCGACCGGCCGCGGCGCGACGCGCGCGACGCCGAACATCCTGACGACGGGAACCTCGACAGGGTCCGCGCGGTCCGTTAAGCCGGGCAACACCTCCCTCACCCCGGGGGTCGTCCCGCCCGTCTCCGTCGGCCAGACCTCCCTCGGCGGCCGCACCCGCAGCACTTCCCTCAACTACCCCTTCACCATCCTCGCCTGGACCGAAGACAACGGCCCGGTGAAACCCGCCCCCTCGAAAAATGAGCTCCCTCCTAACCCGCCTGCGCGATAAGGCCCAACCCCAGGCGGCCGCCCTCCTGCCCGGCAACCGCTTCTTCGTGCGGCGCATCCCGCTCGACGGCCCCGACGTGCAGGCCCAGGTGAACCTGGCCCTCGAAGCGCTCTCGCCCTTCCCGCTCGAGCAGATGCTCGTCGGCCACCTCGTCGCCGCCGACGGCCGCTCCGCCCTGGTCTACGCCGCGCACCGCCGCCGCTTCACGCCCGAGGAAAGCCTCGCGTGGCCGGAGGACTGCCAGGTCGTCCCCGAGTTCCTCGCGCTCTGCAGCCATCGCCCGGCCGCCGACGGCGTCGTCCTCCACCGCGGCGAGGAACGCGTGACCGCCCTGGCCTGGAAGGCCGGCGAGCCGCTGCCCGCCGCCATCGCCGTCGCCGAGCTGGCCGACGTCACCGAAGCCGAGATCGCGGCCGAGGTCGCCGCCCGCGCGGACCTCGCCCCCGGCTACGCCATCGAGACGCTCACCGGCGCCCTGCGCGGCGAGCAGCGCGAGAAGGCGCTGTTCCTTTTCGCCGAAGGCGCGACCCCGCACGAACTCTCGAAGAAGCACCTCGACGTCGCCGACATCCGCGACACCGACTTCCTGGAAGCCCGCCGCAAGAAGGAGCAGGCCAACCTGATCCTCTGGCGCCTCACGCAGGCCGCCGTCGCCACCCTGGTCGTCGCCCTCGCGCTCGACCTCGTCGGGCTGGGCGTCCGCCTCCGCACCGGCGACCTCGAGGCCAAGAACGCCGTGAACGCCGAGAAGGTCGCCGACATCGACGCGGCCCAGGCCATCACCACCCGCATCAACGAGCTGGGCGTGAAGCGTCCCCTGCCCCTCGAGATGCTCGCCCTCGTCAACGAGCACCGGCCGGCCACCCTCGAGTTCCAGAGCGTCACCTGCAAGTCGAACGTCCTGCTCGAGATCGGCGGCCGCACCTCCAACGCCGCCGACATCGGCGTCTTCGAGCGCGAGCTCGCCGCCCTGCCGATGGTCGCCAGCGCCGTCAGCCGCGACATCCGCACCCGCGAGACGTCCGCCACCTTCACCCTCGCCATCACCTTCAAGCTCGACGCGCTCCGCAAGGCCGTCACCGCCCCCAAACAACCATGAAAGCCCTCTTCTTCGGTCTCAACGCGCGCGAGCGCCTGATGGCGCTCCTCGCCCTCGGCATCCTCGCCTTCCTCTGGGTCACCGCCGCCTACGGCCGCGTCAGCGACGTCTGGGCCAACTGGACCGACCTCGAGAAGAAGGCGGCCTTCCACCGCGCCCGCTTCGCGGAGGAGAAGAAGATCCGCGCCGAGGTCGCCGTCGCCGTCCAGGGCCTCGACGAAGGCCGCGGCTACGACAAGGCCCGCCTCGTCGCCGAGGCGTTCGCTGCCGCGAAGGAAGCCGGGCTCACGCCCAGCACCGAGGCGCCGACGACCGTCAAGGCCGGCCGCTTCGCCGTGCACTCGCTCCAGATGACGTGCCGCAAGGCCGACATGGCCAGCCTCGTGAAGTTCTACGAGGCGATCCGGCCGCGCGCGCCCTACCTCGCGATGGGCAACCTCACCATCCAGTCCGACCGCGGCAAGGAAGCGACCGTGACCGTCAACATCCAGGTGACCGCGCTCGAGCTGATCGGCGCCGCCCCGGTGCCCGTCGCCCCGACCAAGACCGAGACCCCGGCCGTCACCACCGAAGGCGC
>JBEGOO010000045.1:0-3488 GCA_041182045.1 Verrucomicrobiota bacterium | reverse complement strand
GGACGACGGTAGGTCTCGTAAGTCGGCACCTCGTTCGCCACGCCATAGGCGTCGTGCAGCGCCAGGTCGAAGGCCGAGGCGCAGACCAGGGCCGCGAGCTTCGGGAGGCGCACCCCGCTCGGCAGGGTCGCGTTGAAACTCCTCAGCAAACGAGGCAAGGCGGCCTCCAGGAAGTCGTGCCCGATCTCCATGGCGTGGCCGCGCGCCGGGAATTGCGCGTAGGCCTCGGCCAGCAGGTCGCAGAACTCCTGCAACGCCGCGAGACGGACCGCGTAAGGCAACCCCGAAGGCCAGACCCACTGCACGCTCAAGGGCGTCTCGCCCCACCCCTCGGCCCGCGCGCCGTCGGCGCGGGAAACCGTCAGGCACACCCGCGCGCACACCACCTCGGTCAACGTGTCGCGTCCGAACTTCAGCGGCACGCGCGTCTTCACCGGCAACGCATGCCAGCGCACCGCGCGGATCTGGACGTCATGGGGATTCGCGGCCATCTTAGTCCTGCAAAGCCTGACCGGCGGTCTCCTGGGCGAAGAAGGCGACGAACAAGCCGGCGGCGTAGACCAAGGTGATCGCGGCCGCGGCCGACTGGAAGCCGCCCAGCCTCTCGACCAGCGCGCCGCTGAGCAGCACGAACGGCACCGCGACCAACCGCCCGGTGTTGTAGCAGACGCCCTGCCCCGTCGCCCGGACGCGGGTCGGGAACAACTCGGGCAGGTAGAGCGGGAAGAAGCCGAAAAAAGCGGTGGCGGCCATGCCGAGCGCGAAGATCTTCACGGCCATCAGCCAGGGCATGAGGCCGAGGAACGCGGTGTCGGTCCACGCCGCCGGGGTCCGATAGATCCAGGCGGTGGCGGCGAGGGCGAGGACGCAAAGCAGCTGGTAACCGCGACGCCGGGACAACCCGGACAGCAGCAAGGGGGCCAGGATGGTGCTCACGCAGGCGCCGGCCGAGACGATCACCATCGCCAAGGCTTTCGCCCGCGGGTTGGCGACGCCGGCGAGTTCGCCGATCCACAAGGGAATCCATTGGACCGCGCCCCAGGTGCCGACGAAGACGACGGCGACCATCAGGATGCCGACGATCGTCGGCCGACGGAGCTCGCCGCCGAAGACCTCGCCGAGCTTGGAGCGCGCCGGCGCGGCGGCCTCGCGGGCGACCGAGCGCTCCCATTTCTCCGACTCGGGCACGAACAGACGGATGAGCAAGGTGAGGATGGCGGGCGAGGCGCCGATGAGGAAGTGGATGCGCCAGGAGGCGTCGTCCGCCGGGTAGGCCAAGGCCATGAGGCCGACGAGCACCATGCCGAGGTTCGCGGCCATGCCGATGGCCGCGGCCATCTTCGAGCGATGGCGTTCCGGCCAGGCTTCCATGACCAAGGCGACGCCCAGGGCCCATTCGCCGCCCATGCCCAGCGCGGACAGGAAACGGGCGCCGGCGAGGTGCCAGGGATCGGTCGCGAAATAGCAGACGCCGCTGAAGACCGAGTAGAAGAGGATGCTGAAGGACATCGCCTTCACGCGACCGATCCGGTCGCCCAACCAACCGAACGCCGCGCCGCCGAAAGCCGCGCCCACGAGGAAGGCGGAGGTGATGATCGCCATCCAACCACCCACCCAGATGCCGACGGCCTTGGCGCCTTGCGCGGCGACCTCGGCGGGCACCATGCTCCGCAAGGCGGGCCCCGCGAGCGTCGGGAAGAGCGCCTGCTCGTAGCCGTCCATCATCCAGCCGAGGAAACCGGCGAGGAGGGTCATCTGCATGCCGCGGGTGATCGCGACGCGGGTGGCGGGGACGTCGTTCATGGGGTCGCTCCATCAGATGGAATTGCCCCCACCCTTCAAGGGGCGATTTGACCGCTCAGTTCCCGGCTTGGCCGAGCAAGAGCCGGCGGAACGATTGCGCTGCGGGCGAGAGTTCCTGCCCACGACGTTGCAGCAAGGCCACCGAGCGGCGGAGCGGCGCGCCGCCGAGGCGGACGACCGCGCAGCCGGCGCCGGCGCCCCGGGCCGCGAGTTCGGGCAGCAAGGCGACCCCCAGGTCGGCCGCCACCAGCGAACGGATTGTCTCCAGTTCGCCGCTCTCGCAGGCGGTCCGCGGTTCGAAGCCGGCGGCCCGGCAGGCGGCCTGGGCCACGTCGCGCGCCCGTCCCTTGTAGAAGACGAAGGGCTCCTTCGCCAAGCCGGCCAGTTCCGGCCGACGGCGGCGGGCCAGCGGATGCGCCTTCGGCACCAGGAGCACGAAGGGTTCGTCGAGCAAAGGCGTGACCTCGAAGGCATCACCGGGCGCCGGCAGCTGGACGACGCCAAGCTCGCTCCGCCCCGACTCCACCCACTGGGCCACGGCCTCCGAGGTGCCCTCGTGGAGGGCCAGCTCGACCTGCGGGTGCCGGCGGCGGAAAGCCGCGACCGCGGCGGGGAGCAGGCAGGCGCTGACCGACGGAATCGCCGCGACCGCGAGCCGTCCGCCTTTCATCGCGACCAGCTCCCCGACCGCGCGCCGCGCCGCCGCGGCCTGCGCCACCAAGGCCTCGGCATGGAGTTTCAACGTCTCCCCGGCCGGCGTCAGGGTCGTCGCCTGCCTACCGCGGTTGAAGAGCTTCGCGCCCAGCCCGGCCTCCAGCTTGCGCATCTGCTCGCTCAGGGCCGCCTGCGCCAGGTTCAGCCGGGCCGCGGCGCGGGTGAAGCTCCGCTGGCGGGCGGCCTCGAGGAAGTATTCCAACTGGTAGAGGTCCATCGTTTTTTCCGTTCTTAATCGCTGGAAACTAATGTTTTTCAAGCATCTATGGATGTGTTAAGGTGACATCCCATGAAGCCCCTGATCGATCGCCCCGAGGACCTGCTGCCGACGACCCCGTGGTCCGCGACGAAGTGGGCCTGGACGGCCGAGGAAGCCCTCGTCGACCACCGCACCAAGGCCCGCCTCTGCTCGGCGGTGCTCCTGCCCTTCCGGGATGGCCGGCCGGACTGGGCGAGCTTCGTGTCCGAGATCCGCTGGCAGAAGGCCGCGGCCGACCATTATGGCGTCGAACTCGTGCCGGTGCTCAACGCCGACACCGGCTACATCTTCGACCTCGACGACCAGATGTACGCCGAGGTCCTGCGACAGTTCCGCCTCGCCTTCCCGGACCTGCGCTTCGTCGCCGGCGTGACCGCCCGCGGCGCGCAGGACGACACGTCGTTCGTCGCCGAACGCTACCGTCCGCTGATGGACCTCGTCCAGGCCCACGACAACTGCGAGGTGATGATCATGACGTCGAAGTGGCTCAACACGCTCGACCCCGAGCGTCGTCGCGACGGCTACTACCGAATCGCCGAGTGGCTCATCCGCCCGGGCATCGTGCACGCCCTCGAGCCGGCCTTCGTCCCGTGGGCCACGCCCTACGAGCCGTGGCTGCTGCACCAACTCGCGATCCACCCGAAGTTCGTCGGCGGCAAGGTGAGCACGCTCGACGAGCCGCACTTCCTCTACTGGGCCGCGATGTGCAAGG